>JBBIID010000316.1:0-4218 GCA_037446675.1 Paludibacter sp. | reverse complement strand
TTACGGTTATGGTTACGGAGGTTATTACGGATACCCATATTATGGTTATGGATACAACTATGGATATAGCGGCTATAACAGTTCAAGAAAATATACCGAGCAAAACAGAAGGGAATTCTCTAATGCCACCAGAAATGGCACACGGGTTGGAAGTTCGTCCTCTCCATCTAGTGTAATAGGCACAAGTTCAAGCGACCGGATAAGTAGAAATCCTTACACAACGATTAACGGAACTAGTTCAAGAACATCCACGACAACGCAAAGTTCGGTTTCGCGAGGTACCAGAACAATTCCATCTTCAACAAACTCAATAAGAAATATGGAAAATGGAATTGGAACCGTTAGAAGTGGTAATATAAGAACATCAAACTTAAACGACAGAAGCATTAACACGACTGAAAGAACTGTGAATACACAATTAAGAACACCTTATAGTAACAATAACATAACAAACAGCAACAGAGTACCTAGCTCGAATTCGAACGAAAGAACTTACTCAACCGAAGTTCCTACAAGAACAAGTACTCCACGGCAAACATATAGTAGCCCGACAAACAGTTCATCTGGTAACAGCTATTCAGCTCCGTCAAGAAGTTCTTATACTAGTCCTAGCAATTCTTCGTCACGAAGCAATTACAGTACTCCTAGCAACTCTTCTTCCCGAAGTAATTATAGTAGCTCTGGCAGCTCTACGCCTTCGAGAAGCTCATATAGCAGTCCATCTTACAACAATTCAAGCAGCTCGAGCAGTTCTAGTTCTTCGCGCTCTTACTCCGGAGGAAGTTCCGGTTCAAGTGGAGGCTCGCGTAGCTCAAGTTCAGGTGGAGGAAGAAGATAATTTTTCCAAAGATTTTGGCACTATAATTGTTTTCGACAGATTGTGGTAAAAAACTAAATTAAATACAAATGAAAAGGATATTATTTGCTTTGGCAGTTGTTCTGAACTGCACAATAATGATGGCTCAAACGGAATTTGATGCATTTAAAGTTGTTCAAACTGATATTAACGGAACAGCAAGATATATGAGTATGGCGGGAGCTTTCGGAGCTTTGGGTGGAGATCCATCGGCAATTAAAGATAATCCGGCTGGACTAGGAATATACAGAAAATCGGAGTTTTTAGGAACGTTAAATCTACTTAGCCAAATCAGCACTTCCAAATGGAACAATGCAGACGGAAATGGCGATTTGTATCGATTCAACATGAATAATTTATCTCTGGTATTTGCAGCACCAACATGGAGAAATGAAAGCGGAACACGAGGTTTGATGAGCTCAAATTTTTCTTTCGCATACAATCGACTAAAAAATATTGACAGAAGTCTCAATATAGCGAGTGGCGAAGCAAGCTCTTCTATGACAGATTATATGGCTTATTTTACAGGTGGGCTACCTCATTCTGATTTAGAATACGTTCAGGGCGAATACGAACCATACGATAGGTTAGATATTCCTCGTATTTCAATTTTAGCATATGAAGGTGGATTAATTCGGGAAAACAGTGATAATCAAGGAATTTATTGGACTTCATTTTTAGACAACGATGAGAAAGTTACTCCAAATTTCAACGTTTACGAAAGAGGTTATGTAGATGAGTATTCATTGGGTTGGGCTGGAAATTTCAGTAATATCTTTTACTTTGGAACGACATTGAACGTACAATATATGGATTACTTTCTTCGAAGCAATTATTCGGAGTCTTTCGAAAATGGAGGAAGCATGGATTTGGAAAGCTCGACAACAACAAAAGGAGTTGGTTTAAATTTAAAAGTTGGCGCAATACTTAGCCCGCTGGATTTTTTAAGAATCGGGTTATCACTCCACACTCCGACAATTTATTATTTAAATGACACATACGATGCAACTCTTAATTACGATTCATCTGTTAAAGGAAGTTCGACCATGCCTGGTGATGGGAATGAATATCAGGTGCAAAGTCCAATGAAAGTAAACCTAAGTGCCGCATTCCTATTAGGCACACAAGGGTTAATTAGTGCAGAATATGATTATGACAGCTATACTGGTACTCGCCTAAGAAACAAAGTAGGCGATGCTTCGGACTACACTGATGAAAATGGAAGAATGAGCAATAGTATAATGAATAATGTGAGAACCATTAAGATTGGTGGTGAATATAGGTTAAGCGAAAACTTTTCTTTAAGAGCCGGATATGCAAATTCGAATGCAGCAAACAAACCTAATGCTGAAAGAACAATGTACTCAACAACAGTGCGTACTGACACCGAATACTTTATCAACAACAGAATTGATTATCTTACTGCTGGTTTTGGATATCACGAATCAGATTGGTTTGTCGATTTTGCTTATATGAACAAAATAGTTGACGAAACATACTATCCATATCGTTCCAGCGTATTGCCATATCAGGCCAATGGGGCAAGTGTAATAACAAGCAACAATAATATGGTAGTCACCTTAGGATTCAAATTTTAGACAATTGACTTTAAAGTTGTTTATTTAGTTGAAAAGGTCGGAAAAATCCGACCTTTTCTATTTTTGTGAAATAACAAGAGTGAATCATCTTCAAAATATTCTATTGCTTATCTGTTCAGAAAATTGTACCTTTGCACCCTCAAAAATTAGAAAACAATAAGCAAATCAGCATAATAAAATGTCTTTACAATCCGAAATTCTTCGCCGACGCACCTTTGCCATCATCAGTCACCCCGATGCAGGGAAAACAACATTAACCGAAAAATTACTTTTATTCGGAGGTGCTATTCATGTTGCTGGAGCCGTAAAATCCAATAAAATAAAGAAAACCGCGACTTCTGACTGGATGGAAATAGAGAAACAACGTGGAATTTCGGTGGCTACATCTGTTATGGGATTCGAGTATCGCGACTACAAAATCAACATTCTCGACACACCAGGTCACCAGGATTTTGCCGAAGACACTTACCGCACACTCACAGCTGTCGACAGCGTTATCATTGTTGTTGACACTGCCAAAGGGGTGGAAACACAAACCCGAAAATTAATGGAAGTCTGTCGCATGCGCAATACGCCGGTTATGATTTTCGTCAACAAAATGGACCGTGAAGGAAAAGATGCGTTTGATTTGCTCGACGAACTTGAAGCTGAATTGGGTATTGGCGTTCGTCCGCTAAGTTGGCCTATAAATCAAGGGTTTGCATTCAAAGGAGTATACAATATATACAAAAACAATTTGCAGCTTTTCACGCCAAACAAGCAATCAATCAGTGAATCGATAGAATTATCGGACGTTGAGAGTAAAGAATTAGACAAGCTCGTTGGCGAAAATGATGCTAATAAACTTCGTGAAGATTTGGAACTTATTAATGGAGTTTACTCTGAGTTTGATAACGAAAAATATCTTGCCGGACAATTAGCACCTGTATTTTTTGGTAGCGCATTGAATAACTTTGGTGTAAAGGAACTTTTGGATTGCTTTGTAGAAATCGCCCCTTCGCCTAGACCAATACATACTCGAGAACGAGAAATTGATCCTTACGAAAATAACTTTTCAGGATTTATTTTTAAGATACATGCCAACATGGATCCGAACCATAGAAGCTGCATCGCTTTCGTAAAAATATGCTCTGGAAAATTCGAACGAAACGTGAACTATAAGCACATTCGACATGGTAAAATGATGCGTTTTTCCTCTCCTACTGCCTTCATGGCGCAGAAAAAAGAAACCGTAGACGAAGCCTATGCCGGAGATATCGTTGGCTTACCCGATACCGGAAACTTTAAAATTGGAGATACCTTAACTTCAGGCGAAGAACTTCATTTCAAAGGAATTCCAAGCTTCTCACCCGAAATGTTTAAATATATTGAGAATGCCGATCCAATGAAGACCAAACAATTGGACAAAGGAGTAAATCAATTAATGGATGAAGGTGTGGCTCAGTTGTTCACAAGCGAATACAACGGAAGAAAAATTATTGGTACTGTTGGGCAACTTCAGTTCGAGGTAATTCAGTATCGCTTATTGCACGAATATGGCGCTCAATGTCGTTGGGAGCCTATTTCGTTATACAAAGCTTGCTGGATTGAAAGTAATGATGCTGTGGAGCTCGACAATTTCAAAAAACGAAAAGCGCAATACATGGCAAAAGACAAAGAAGGTCGCGATGTATTTTTGGCTGACTCAGGCTATGTACTTCAAATGGCTCAGAACGATTTCAAAAATATCAAATTCCATTTTACTTCGGAGTTCTAATATAAAAA
>JBBIID010000315.1:1210-4233 GCA_037446675.1 Paludibacter sp. | reverse complement strand
ATTATCTGCTTTCAAATGAAAAAATTAAATGTATTGCTATTGACGGTGCAAATAGAAAATGGATAGGTACAGAGACATCAGGCGTTTATTTGATGTCTGAAAATGGACAAAAAACCATAGAACATTTTACAGAGTCTAATAGCCCTCTCTTATCAAACAATATTGTATCAATTGCAATAAGCCCAATATCTGGTGAAGTGTTTATTGGAACAAATAAAGGTATTATTTCATACCAGAGTGATGCAGGAACTGCTGAAGATTCATTCGAAAATGTTTATGCGTATCCCAATCCTGTGCGTGAGGGATTTGCTGGAATCATTACAATTACAGGATTAGTTGATAAGTCACAAATCAAAATAACTGATATAAATGGGAATTTAATTTGTCAAACAGTTTCAAATGGTAGCATTGCTACATGGGATGGGAAAGATATTCATGGTAGAAAAGTGAGTACAGGCATATATTTGGCTATTTGTGTGAATGAAGATGGAACTAAGAGTACAATAACAAAAATAATGATAGTGAATTAATAATTGGAATAAGTCGGTTTGCAGAATAGAGCTAACAATGTTTGAGGGAGTATTTTATGAGAAAGAACAATTTTGATGCTTTACGGTTTTATTTTGCATTTGTTGTATTAATTAGTCATTTAATAGGTATTTCAAAAGCAGAAATATTGCAAAAATATGTACCATATTTTAATGCATCTACCTCAGTTTTTGCATTCTTTTGTATTAGTGGTTTTCTAATTACCAAAAGTTACTTAAATTCGAACTCACTCGGTTCTTATTATATCAAAAGGGCTGCTCGTTTGCTTCCTGCTTATATTTTGGTGATAATTTTAAGTTCGCTGTTACTTGTTTTTGTTAGTGATTATTCTATTAAGTCCTATTTTCACAGTAATCACCTATATAAGTATTTTGTTGCAAATCTTACTTTTCTAAACTTCATAGAACCAACTTTACCTGGTGTTTTTTTTCGCAACGGTAGTGAGAGCCCGGTTAACGGAGCATTGTGGACATTAAAGGTAGAGATTATGTTTTACTTATTTTTACCTCTTATTCTTTTTGTGATTAACAAAATGAAGCGGAAATACTTATTGTTAGTAGGAATTTTTTTATTCTCGATATTGTATCAATTTACAATTTTAAAATTATTTCAGATTACTGGGAATGTACTATATTTTAAGTCCCAAAATCAATTGCCAGCCTTTTTATCTTATTTTGCTTGTGGTATTGCATTGCACTATTATTTTGACCTATTTTTAAAAAATAAAAATAAGTTTTTTATTCTTGGAATCATTTTGCTTTTTTTGTCAAAATTCATAAAACTTGATTTTCTTTCTCCAATAATGCTATCTTGCATTATATTCCCAATTGCATTTGGTTTTAAAAAGCTAAATAAGTTTGCGAAATATGGTGACCTGTCTTATGGTGTTTATATACTACATTGCCCAATAATTAATATTGCTGTACAATATAACTTTTTTGAAAAATACAATGCTTATTTAGTCGCTTTTGTTGTCGTTATTTTAGTGTTGACTCTTAGTTTTGCTTCATGGCACCTTGTTGAGAAGCATTTTTTGAAAAGAGTACACTTAAACATTTTGACAAATAAGGACGTGCAAAAAAAAACATAAATATTATAAAGAAAATAAATGGAAATTAAGTTGTTAGATGTAAAGCTCAGCTTTTTAATTAAGTGGAAGCTATTATTCTCCAAGTACATTCAAATTATTGTATATCTATTTGTTAACTCTCTTTTTGTCTATAAATATTCTAGTCGTACTAATATAAGTCCAATAGCTTTTATTGCAGCTTATCTGTTTTTGTTTACGACTATATATATATTGTCTAAAAAGTATATTGTTTTTTTTCAAGAGAGAACCCTAAGAAAAATTTTATGGACATGTCTCTTATTTGTATTTATCGCAATAATTTTGTCTCTTATTTATATTGATCGATATACAATAAATGTTGACAGATGGTCGGCACTTACCTATTTCTGGGATTATTTTTTTCAAGGTAAGTATCCATATTCTGCTCATACACATGTTAGCAAAACCAATTTTCCATCTCCGTTTCCATTTTGGCAATTAATAAATCTTCCATTTTATATTTTAGGAGATGTTGGAATTGGGCTTATCTTCTTTCTTATGCTTACAGCAGCGGTCGTACAATGGTATTTTTGTTCATATAGAAAGACATTTTTTATTTTCATTTTCTTGTTTCTTTCGCCGGCCTATTGGTGGGAAATAATTGTACGAAGTGACTCGCTGAATAATGCTTGGTTTGTTTTTTTACTTATTTTATGGTTGGATAAATCAAAACGAAAATTGACGACGAATTTAATTTTGATTGCCATCTTAACAGGCTTGATTTTAGTAACTAGATTATCTGCTCTACTTCCTTTGGCTATTTATTTATTCAAACCTTATCTGAACTTGAATCTGAAACAAAAAATTGTATTTCCAGCATTAGTTTTTTTAGTTGTTTTTCTTGCGTTTTCTCCGTTCATATTTTGGGATACACATACATGGATTTTCTTTTCTCGAAATCCATTTATGTCTCAAGCTGATAAAGGATATTTGTCAATATTGATAATTTCAATATTAATAGGAATTTACATAGCTTTGAAATGGAAAACGATTGAGCAGTTTTTCTTCTATACGTCAATTTTTATTTTTATTTTTATTGGATTATCACAGTTAGGTTTGTTTATAAGAAGTGATTTTGATTCAGAATTTATAACAGGAAGCATCTGTGATATTTCATATTTTAATTTATTTCTCCCCTATTGTTTAGCATCATTATCAGTTGGAATGTCAAAACACAATGTATAATTAATAGTACCAAATGATTGATTTTTATAAAAATAAAACATTTTTTTTCTTTCTTCGAGGGCATTTATATTCTATTCTGCTCGTTTTTACGCTAATACCTAAGATAACATTATTACCTGTCTGTACTGGAGACTATATTGGATTTCTTCAGCCATGGCTCACCTTTATTCATACTCATGGA
>JBBIID010000315.1:0-1200 GCA_037446675.1 Paludibacter sp. | reverse complement strand
CTTTAATGCTTTAAAATATGATTTTTACGATTACACTCCTTCCTACATTTATGTATTAGTGTTCATAGCAAAGACAGGTTTGAATCCATTATACATGGTGAAAATTGTTTCTATTTTATTTGAATATATTGCCGCTTTTTTCATTGGAAAAATAGCATCTCTAAAGACAAAGACAAGCTCTGTTGTTTGGCTATCGTTAGTTATCGTGCCACTTTTGCCCACTATTTTGCTCAATAGTTCTTATCTTTCTCAGTGTGACTCAATTTATGCGTCTTTTGCATTTGGATCAGTTTATTATTTACTAAAAGAACGAAGGCTTATTTCGGTTATATTGCTAGGAATAGCGTTTGCATTAAAAATGCAAGCAGTTATGTTGTTGCCGTTTTTTTTCGTAATGATGTTAAGAGGTAAAATTAACTGGTACTATTTTCTAATTATTCCAATTGTTTTCTTCATAAGTTTATTGCCCGCATGGTTTTTGGGACGTCCGTTAAATGAACTTTTAACTATTTATGTTTCCCAATCAAACCATTATGAGTTTCTTACATTGAATTTTCCAAATTTATACATTTTTATTGACAATAGATTCTACGAAATAGGGAAGGTGATAGGAATAATTTTTACATTCTTTTTTACTCTGATTTGTGGCTGGTGGTTGAGTCGAAAAAAATATCTGTATACATTCGACAACTTAATACAACTTGCCTTTTTGAGTGCGATTATTATACCTTTTATTTTACCTGGAATGCACGAGAGATATATGTATATGGGTGATATATTGGGCGTTTTGTATTTTTTTGTTTTACGTAAAAAGGTTTATTTGCCAGCAGGTATTTTGCTTGTTTCGCTTTATTCATACATTCGCTGCTCCCGTTTCAATGATGTACTTCCTATGTGGCCAGCTTTCATAGTCTATTTTACAGTCATAATTTTATTGAGTATGGATTTTATTAACGATCTAAAATATAGAAAAAATGCTGAAGAATAAAAATGCGATATTTCTTTTTGTAGTCTTACTTATATATGCTGTTTTGCTGGTTATAACCATAAATAATGGCTATTTTTGGGATGCTATTCAACAAATTTCGAAAGAGGCTCACTGGTTTTATCTTACTGATTTCTCTTCATTATATATATCTTCGGATTCGCCTACAGGTATAGTTGCAACAGGTTATCATCCTCCTTTGATGGGAATAATGA
>JBBIID010000314.1:2903-4238 GCA_037446675.1 Paludibacter sp. | reverse complement strand
TCAATTTAATTATTCTGTTGTAAAAGATTATATACAACTATCTTCAAGAATTGGCTTCTGTAGAAGTCAATTAGTCTTTATAATCTTCCCATTTAGTACCAAGCATACTACCTGTTTTTATAAACTCACGGTGCATGCCAAAACAAGCCGATAAGCTTTGAGGAGTATGGCAACATCCGGTAAGTTCTAAATAATCGCGAAGCATTTGTTTGTATTCAGGTGCAACGCAATTATCAATTACTTCGTTTGCTCTTTGCACCGGCGATTTTCCACGCAAATCGGCAACACCGTGCTCGGTAATAATGATTAACCGAGTGTTCGTTTTGGTCAACGTGGCTTACCATTGGTACAATCGCACTGATTTTTCCACCTTTTGCAGTCGATGGTGTTGTAAAGATAGAAATATACGCACTGCGTGTAAAGTCAGCCGAGCCACCAATACCGTTCATCATTTTCGATCCCATTACGTGAGTACTGTTCACATTACCGAAAATATCGGCTTCCAGGGCTGTATTAATAGTAATCAAACCCAAACGACGAGCTAATTCCGGGCTATTCGACATTTCCTGTGGACGAAGTACCAATTTATCACGGAAGAATTCCAAGTCAGCATAAATTTCTTTCAATATCGGAGTGGTGATGGTTAATGAACAACCGCTGGCGAATTTAATTTTTCCGCTTTTAAGCAATCCGATTACTGAATCCTGAATAACTTCAGTATACATTTCGAAATTTGGAATATCCGGATTCGTTCCTAATGAAGCCATAACTGCATTAGCAATATTTCCTACACCCGATTGTATTGGAAGGAATTCGCTTGGAACACGTCCTGATTTTATTTCGTTGGCCAAGAAATTAGCAACATTCTGACCAATCATATCGGTAACTTCATCTGTTGGCGTAAATCCACCTACTTCATCGTCTCTCCATGTTTCTACCACACAAAGAATTTTTTTAGGATCTACCTGAACATAAGGATCTCCCATACGATCGGATGGAGTAAGTAAACTCAATGGTAAACGGTGAGGAGGATCTTTTGGTTCAAAAATATCGTGGAATCCGTTCAACTCTTTTGGGTGATTGTGGTTCCATTCCAAAATAATATGATCGGCCAATCCGGCTACAGTTGGAGCAATACCAACACCGGTGGTCAAATATAATTTTCCATCTTCGGTAAAATCGCAAACTTCGAGAATCGCAAATTTAGGTTTTGGCATAAATCCAAAACGTAAATGAGGAGCCAGCGAAGAAAGGTGCATATCAAAGTAAGGAGCGCGTTCCGAGTTTAAAGCGTTACGCAAATCTTTGTTTGATTGATAGGGAGTACGAAACATA
>JBBIID010000314.1:0-2893 GCA_037446675.1 Paludibacter sp. | reverse complement strand
TTAGCACGAGCCAACGCACCGTCTAAAGAATCACCGGTAGAAGCTCCGGTATACATACCAATTTTGAACTCTTTGCCTTCGGCATGAAAAGCCTCTGCACGTTTTGCAATAGCAGTCGGAACTTCTTTAGGACATCCCGCAGGCGTAAAACCACTAAATCCGATGATATCACCATCGTTTACATAGCTTGCTGCCTCATCGGCAGTCATAAATTTAAAAGTTTGATGCATATTATGAAATAAATTATAAATTTTACCTTCCCAACAAAATCAATATAAATAGCTGACAAACAAAAGAATAACACTTTAAAATTATATGTTTGTATTTCTCTGTTTTTCAACTGAAATTCGAGCGCAAAATTACCAATTATATTTTGAATAACCTTGAAAAACAAATACTAATTACAGAAATATTTCTTTATTTCTGCTTCTTAATCTTAATTTCAAATTTTCGAAAATAGCGTTGCACAATCTACCGTGAAAGGCATCTTTTCATATCTGATAAAAATCAGATTTAAGAATGTCACAATCCAATTGCTTAATAGAAGAATGTCAATAAAAAAATTAAATAGTATACTTATTATTCCTAAAAATTTGATTTCATTTTCTTTATTGTCAAAAAAAATGTTGATATTTGCAATTACTAAAACTCGTATAATTATACAATACTCCGCACTAAAAATTAAAAACTTAACAATATACTCTGCTTATGAACGCAAATGACATTCGCCAACTTGAGCCTAAAGCTATTTGGCAAAATTTTTACGACCTTACAAGAATTCCACGCCCATCGCACAAAAAAGAAGAAATTGGTGCTTTTCTAGAGAATTTCGGAAAATCATTAGGGTTGGAAACTTTAAGAGACGAAATTGGAAATGTTCTCATTCGCAAGCCAGCCACTCCCGGAATGGAAAACCGCAAAGCCGTTGTGCTGCAAGCGCACATGGATATGGTTCCTCAGAAAAACAGCAATGTTTCGCACGATTTCCAGAAAGATCCTATCGATGCTTATATCGATGGCGATTGGGTGACCGCCCGTGACACAACGCTTGGAGCTGACAATGGTATCGGACTGGCTGCCGCTATGTCCATCATGCAATCGACCAACGTTCCTCATCCAGCCGTGGAAATGTTTATCACTGTCGACGAAGAAACCGGCATGTTCGGAGCTTTCGGACTTCAACCAAATTTCCTGAAAGGAGATATACTTATCAACATGGATTCGGAAGACGAAGGAGAACTTTATGTCGGATGTGCCGGAGGAATTGATGCCGACATTACTTTCCGTTACAAAGAAGTAGAAGTTCCCGAAGGCGATGTAGCATTGAAAGTTTCGCTTACCGGATTAAAAGGCGGTCACTCAGGTGTTGATATTCATTTGCAACGTGCCAATGCCAACAAATTGATGTTCCGTTTTTTGAAAGATGCAGTAGCTGATGAAGAAGCCCGTTTGGCAAGTATCGATGGTGGAAGTTTGCGCAATGCCATTCCTCGCGAAGCTTTTGCAGTGATTACAGTTCCTGCCGAAGGTGTGGACGATATGATTGAATACGTTCAGGAATGCGAAGAGTTATTTATAGAAGAATACAAAGGTGTTGAAGATAAAATATCGTTTACGGTTGAACAGGTGGATTTACCGAGCGGATTGATTCCCGAAGAAGTTCAGGACGATTTGATTAATGCGGTTGTTGCTTGCCCGAATGGAGTTGAACGTTTTATACCTGAATTGCCCACTGTGGTTGAAACTTCGAATAATTTAGCCATTATTAAATCGGATGGAAATTCAATTATTCTTCGCTCGTTGATTCGCAGTTCGGTGGAATCGCGCAAAGAAGAGTTGGCATCGATGGTTCAAAGTGTATTCTCACTTGCCGGAGCAAAAGTAGAATTGGTAGGTGGATATCCCGGTTGGAAACCAAATCTCGAATCGCCGATTTTGAAAACAATGACCAGTGTTTACGAAAATAAATACGGTAAAACTCCAAAAGTAATGATTATCCATGCCGGATTGGAATGCGGTATCCTTGGAACTCATTATCCAAACATGGACATGATTTCGTTTGGACCAACCATTCGCTACCCACATTCGCCGGACGAAAAAGTAAATATCGCTACCGTGCAAATGTTCTGGGATTATTTGCTGGCAACACTGGAAAATATTCCTGTAAAATAACGAGACATTAATTTCATGGGGAAGTTGACCAATTTCCCCATGAAATATTATTGAAAATAATTATCAAAGAAAAAATGAAAAAACAATTACTATTTTTATCACTCCTTTTGATTTCGGGAGCGATGTTTGCTCAAAAAGACACAACTGCGGTTGACTCTTTTCAATTTTCAATCGTAAAACAAAACAAAATTACGCCCGTAAAAAATCAGGCTAGTTCAGGAACCTGCTGGAGCTTTTCAGGATTAGGTTTTTACGAAGCCGAATTGTTACGCATGGGGAAACCGGAAGTTGATTTATCCGAAATGTTTGTGGTGCATCACTCCTACTCCGACAAAGCCGACAAATATGTACGCATGTATGGAAATGCAAATTTCGGCGGCGGCGGTGCATTTTACGATGTAACTTATGTGCTTAAAAATTATGGAATCGTTCCGGATTCAGTTATGACCGGATTGAATTACGGTGAAGAAAAACACAAACATGGCGAGTTGGATGATTTGACCGATGCTTATGTAAAAGTAATCGTAAAGAATCCAAACAAACGAATTTCCACAGCATGGAAAGCAGGTTTCGATGGCATTCTCGATGCTTATCTTGGAAAATTGCCCACAGAATTTACTGTAAACGGCAAAAAATATACTCCACTTAGCTACGAAAAATCGTTAGGATTAAATCTCGATGATTATATATCTATTACTTCATTTAGCCACCACCCATTCTA
>JBBIID010000313.1:710-4241 GCA_037446675.1 Paludibacter sp. | reverse complement strand
GACACCTGAAAGTCCTTTAGTAACAGATTCGATTTTATTTAGCGCTACCATCAAAAACCAAAGTGAATTTGCTTCACCTGATGTAAAACATGGAGTTACTTTCTCAGTTAAACTTCCTACAACTGTTGGAAATGGGACTATTGCAGCATGGAGCGATTCGCAAATAACTTCTTTGGCTCCAGGCGAATCGGTAACAGTAACTGCTACAGGTGGTCCTAAAGGTGCTGCAAAATGGAAATTTGGTTTGGCTAAAACTTATGTTGTAGTGGCTCAGGTAAACGATCAGAAAGAAATTGTAGAGTCTGATTATAGTAATAACATTATGCAGAAAGAAATTGTGGTTGCCGCTCCTAATGGGCTAGAAAACATTACAATTGACGGACGCGTATTAGTTTCTGATAGTAAATTATCACTTGTTGATTTCCCTGTCAATTCAGTTGTAACTATTTACAATATGCAGGCACAGGAAGTAGGACACTATCGTACAAGTGAAGTTTCAGGACTTGCTTTATCTAAAAGCTTGTATATTTTGAGAATTCAGGATGGTGAAAAAACATCTAATCTGAAGGTTTTAATTAAATAAAACATAAATCTTAAAAAGGAAACAAACGACACTTTGATGAGTGGCGTTTGTTTCTTGCATCTTTATTATAGTATAGAACAAATTTAACTCTGTAAAGCTTGATCGTTTTACAGAGTACTATTCCTGAAATACATAAAAGGGAAAAATTAAAAATATCTCGTATGAATTCATTCAAATTATTTTCTTTTTCTATTTTAATTTTTTGTGGACAGATGTTGATGGCTCAAGGCAATCCTTTTGTTCGTGATATTTACACAGCCGACCCGTCGGCACATGTTTGGGCAGATGGTCGCTTGTATGTATATCCGTCGCATGATATTGACCCGCCAAGCGGTTGCGACCGAATGGATAAATATCATGTTTATTCTACCGACGACATGGTAAATTGGACCGATCACGGACAAATTGTTGAAGCTAGTCAGGTTAATTGGGATGTGCCGATTACCAATGCAAGTACTAATGCAACATTCATGTGGGCACCAGATTGCGCGTACAAAAATGGCAAATACTATTTCTATTTTCCGCACCCTGTTGGTCCAACATGGAATGATACATGGCGAATCGGAATTGCTGTTAGCGACCATCCTGCATCCGATTTCACTGTTTTGGATCAACCCTTGCAAGGAACTACTGTTTCATGGAGCGAAAATGGTCAAACAGCGACATCACCCGGATTGATTGATCCTTGTGTTTTTACCGATGATGACGGTCAGGTTTATTTTTATATGGGAGGCGGAAATAGATGCTACGGAGGAAAACTAAAAGAAAACATGATTGAAGTGGATGGCGAATTACAACCAATGACAGGTTTATATAGTTTTCACGAAGGAACTTGGGTGTTTAAACGTAATGGAATCTATTATCTTACTTACGCCGATAACAATGGTGGAGGAAACCAATTACGATATGCTACCAGTACAAGTCCGTTGGGACCTTGGTCGCACAAAGGAGCTTATCTGACCCCAACAACCAGTGATACAAGCCATGGTTCAGTTGTTGAGTTCAACGGGCAATGGTGGGCATTTTATCATACAGCCGATTTGTCGGGAACAGGATTGTTGCGCACAATTTGTGTCGATTCTTTATTTTTCAACCAAGATGGCACTATTAGACAAGTAAAACAAACTAAAGATCAGGGAACTCCATACAATAATGTTATGCCTACTGTTCCGGGAACTATTCAGGCCGAAGATTATAATCAGGGAGGGAAAGGTATTGCTTATTGGGATAATTCGAAAGGGAACGGTCCGAATGAGTATCGCCGTAGCGAAGATGTTGATATAGCAAGATACAGACCTGCTGCTATTTACTATGTTACCGATTTGGCCTTGGGAGAATATATCAATTATACTTTCGAAGTACTGGAAGACGATATTTTCACGATTGATTTCACAATAGCTACACCTCAAAGCGGGCAGACACAAAAGTTCTATTTAGACTTTGATTACGCTCGATTCTCTAATCCAAAGAGATATGATGTGACTTATAGTCCTCTTACAGCTTTAGGAACTGTTAGTGTCCCAAATATTTCGTTGACAAGAGGTGTGCATACTATGAGATTTTTACCACAAGGAAATATGAATTTCGATAAATTCACTTTTACCGGAACTAAATCAGGAATAGGAGAGGTGGAAGTGTCTCCAATGCTTGTTTATCCAAATCCGGGACATGGACTTTTTAAAGTTCGAAATTTGCAAACAAGTGCGGTTGCAACCGTTTCGGACATAAGTGGTAAAATTATGTTTTGCAAAACGGTTGGAGTGAATGATAATGTGTTGGACTTGTCAGGATGTGCTCAGGGAATTTATTTCCTTAAATTGCAAACCAACGAAAAAACGTATACAAGTAAACTTATAAATAAATGAAAATAAGTCGTTTATTTTTTCTTTGTCTTTTTTGTCTTTCGACAATATTAGGAAATTCGCAGGTTAAAATAACTTGTGTTGGAGCAAGCATCACCGAAGGTGCCAGAATTAAAAATCCTAAGGAAAACTCCTATCCAGGGCAGTTACAATCGCTGCTGGGTGTGAAGTATAAAGTGAATAATTTTGGCGTGAGTGGAACCACTATGCTAAAAAAAGGAAATTATTCCTACTGGAAAACAGATGCTTATCAAAAAGCATTGCAAAGTAGTCCCGATATTGTTTTTATAGATTTGGGAGGCAATGATGCGAAAGCGGTCAATCGTCCGTTTTACAGTGAAATGGAGTCGGATTGCAGGGAAATGATTCGTTCATTCAAAAATCTACCCACTCATCCACGGGTAATCTTATTGCTCCCCACAGCCATGTTTGTAACTGACACTACCGGAATTTACGATCCTGTATGCAAAAACGAAGTGAGTCCGCGCTTACAAAAAGCGGCTTTAGCCGAAGGAGTGGAGGTTGTAGATATGCGCCCATTGTTTATCGATCGTCCCGATTTAGTTCCCGACCAGATTCATCCCGAAGAAAAGGGATCTGAATTCATGGCGAAACGCTTGTTTCAACAGATTACTTTCTCTGTTGACGAATCATCGTTCGATATCTTTAAGGCATTGGATAAAAAAGGCATTAGCTATAAAGTAACAAATTTTGCAGGTTATGAATGTGCCGAGTTTACGCAAAATGGAAGAGATTGTAAGGTGGTAAAACCACATAAAACGGCTCTCAACAGGCCATGGATTTGGCGTGCACGTTTTTGGGCACACGAACCGCAGACTGATATAACATTGCTCGAAAAAGGGTATCATTTGGTTTATTGCGATCAGGCAGAACGTGTGGGTAATAAACAAAACATTGATGAATGGAACTCCTTTTATAAAATCCTGCACGATGGTGGTTTAAGCAAAAAAGTGGTTTTGGAAGGAATGAGTCGTGGTGGTGTTTATGTATTCAACTGGGCAGCGGCTAATCCCGATAAAGTGACGGCAGTGTACGTAGATAATCCGTTGCTTGACATGAAAGCAA
>JBBIID010000313.1:0-690 GCA_037446675.1 Paludibacter sp. | reverse complement strand
ACCTGAAAATGAAATTACTGTTGGAATCAAAGAAAACTACGGTGTAACCCGAGACAAAATCAATAGTTTCAATGAAAGTCCAATTGATAAAATAGATGCGATTGTAGCGGGAAAATATCCGATACTTATCCTTTGTGCCGAAAAAGATGAAGCGGCAGTTAACTCGCAAAACACTTTTCCGTTTGAGAAAAAAATTAAGGAAAAAGGTGGTGATATTACTGTAATTGTAAAAAAAGGATTCGGACATCATCCACATAGTTTCCCTAATCCGGGAGTGATTGTGGATTTCATTGAAAAAGCGGTAAATAAAGACGCGTTTACAATGGTGCAGAAATACGATTCGTACAAAGGGTTGGCTATGGCCGGATATCAAGGATGGTTTAGTTGTCCTGACGATGGAGCTGATCGTGGTTGGTATCATTACTGGGGAAGAGATGGAGAATTCCGTCCCGGAAGTTGTAAAATAGATATGTGGCCGGATGTTTCGGAATATGATAAAGTATATAAGACCGAGTTCAAGTTTGCTGATGGAAGTCCGGCTTACACCATGAGTTCTTGGGACGAATCCACGGTAGAAACTCATTTTCGTTGGATGCGCGAATATGGTTTGGATCGTGTTTTCGTTCAACGATTTGTAGCCGAAATCAAACGTCCGGCAAGCTATCGCCAGTTAAATAAAGTCTGGCATTC
>JBBIID010000312.1:0-4242 GCA_037446675.1 Paludibacter sp. | reverse complement strand
AACTTATATTTGCTTATCAAAAACATTTTATATATTTGTAAATCAGATTTATACATTCTATATTTAGTTCTATTTATTTTGTACCATATTTGTACACAAATCTAATAAAACACTGAATATCAACAGCAAATTCTTTTGAAGAAGTAAAATAAGAATCTTCTAGACTCCCTTTTTGGGGGGAAACTTTAAATATAACACCTCAATCTGATTCTCAGATTGAGGTGTTTTTTGTTTTGTATATCTGCACAGAAATACTATCTGCAAAAATGAATTGCTGATGTATTTCTTTTGCAATTCTTCAATCCTTCGGTATACTTTCTATTAATAGCTACAAATTTTGATTCTAATAAAAAAACAGTGCTTTTTTCTTCAAAATTAAACGCTTCTTGTAAAATATTTGTGTTTCCCGTTTGTCTACAATAATGTAAACAGTTTAAAACAACATTATGATAACGACAAGCATATGAAAAAAGAAAATCCGATAAAAAAACTATTGCACGGGGTTTATGAATTGTATTCCCGCCTGTTCGATATAGTATTCGATTGTTTATTCGGCTGGTGGAAAGATATTCAAACAATATGATATTTAGAAAAAAGGAATTATGACAGAAAACAGTATTGAAGTAAAAAACTTCACTAAAAAATTTGGTGATTTTACAGCGGTTGATAACATTTCGTTCAACGTGGAGCAAGGGAGTATTTTTGCATTTCTGGGGCCTAATGGAGCCGGCAAAAGTACTACCATAAACACACTTTGCACAATTCAGGACAAAACTGCCGGCGAACTAATTATTAATGGATATAATGTTAATCAGCAGAAAGATAAAGTTCGAAACGATATCGGGATTGTTTTTCAGGAATCGACACTTGACGACAGACTCACTATCGAAGAAAATTTGAGATTGCATTGCGATTTTTACAATGTCCCCAAAAAGGAGGTAAACGAGCGAATAGATTTTGTGTTGAATTTGGTTGATTTGGAAAACAGAAGAAAAACTCCTGTCGAAAGTCTTTCAGGCGGAATGAAACGACGAGCAGAGATTGCCCGTGGATTGGTACATTACCCTAAAGTATTATTCTTGGATGAACCAACAACTGGACTCGACCCACAAACCAGAGCTAATGTTTGGGAATATATTTACCGACTCCAGAAAGAAAAAAGCATCACCATATTTCTGACAACTCATTATATGGAAGAAGCCGAAATCTGTAATAAAGTGGCAATTATTGACAAAGGACGAATTGTGGCTCACGACACTCCACACAATCTAAAAAAGCAATACACATCCACTAAGATGAAAATTGAAACCAACCATACCGACCAACTTACAGCCGATCTGGCAGCAAGAGATTTAAAATACAAATTAATTGATGGCAGGGTTACAGTTTATGTCAACGACCCGGATGAGATACTGGCAGTTTTAGCGGCGAATAAAGAGATAATAAACGATATTGAAATTAATAAAGGGTCGCTAAACGACGTGTTTATCGCCATAACAGGAAAGGAGATTAGAGAATAATGAGAACAATTGTTGCACTTTTACAACGAAACTTACTTAAACTAATGAGAGATAAAATGAAACTATTTATGAATCTATTCATGTCAGGATTGTTTCTATTTATTTTTTCATTCGTAATGAAAAACACGGCTATCGGACTTGATAACCCAATGAATTATTTGATAGCAGGAATTATCATCATGACAGTTTTCCAATCTGCTCTGAGCAATTCAATGAATATTCTCGAAGATATTACCAGTGGTTTTATGAAAGAAATTCTTGTCGCGCCTATTTCTCGCTGGCAAATAGCGGTCGGGCATGTATTATCATCAGCACTCATTTCGGTTATACAAGGTTTTATCATTGTCATTATTGGTTTATTTATGGGTTTGCAGCTTAGCTTCGTTCATGGAATAGAGATGATTGGTGTTATGGTAATTGTAGGGCTCACATTCAGTGCAATGGGATTATTTTTGGCAACTATTACCCGCGAATCAAGTAATTTTCAACTATTGGTAACAATTCTCTCGTTTCCGCTTACCTTTCTGTCCGGAGCCTATATTCCTACAATGGCATTGCCTAAAATTTTAGTTCCAATTGTGTATATCAATCCACTCACCTACACCACAGCCGCATTTCGGTACGTTACTTTAAATATGAGCAATCTATCCTCGGCTGAACTCGTAAAAACCGGCGTTGCATTCGACATAAACGGATTTATTGTAATGCCTTGGATGAGTTGTTTGATGATTATGGTAATATGTTCCGCATTTTTTATGCTCTGTGTGAGACAATTTTCAAAAGCCGATTTCTCGAAAGTAAGAACTTTCAAGCACAAACATTAAAATAATAGAGTTATATAAAAACAGCTCAATATGAAAAGTTCATATTGAGCTGTTTCTGTGTTTCTGAAATTCAGAATAAATAGTTAGTAAAATATTTATACTCTTTTTCAGTAGAGATTCAAAAATAAAAAAACAAGCAATCACATTATCTTGTAATTGCTTGTTTTTAAGTTTTGTGGGCCCAACTGGGCTTGAACCAGTGACCCCCTGATTATGAGTCAGGTGCTACTAACCAACTGAGCTATAGGCCCCACTTTTGCTAACTTTTTTGTATCTTTGCAAAGCGAATGCAAAAGTAGTAATTTTTGTCATTCTGCAAAAATTCTGGCTCACTTTTTTATACAAAAATGAAACAATTTAGTAATATTTGCACTATTATATTCGACTTTGGCGGCGTACTTATCAATCTTGATTTACCTCAATGTATTTTAAATTTCAAACAGTTAGGCATTCAAAATATTGATAAATACCTGAGCAATTTCGGACAAAAAGATTTTTTTCTAGCTTTCGAAAAAGGGCATATCGGTATCGAAGAATTCAGACAGGAAATTAGGAATTTTGCCAATTTACCACTTACCGACGATCAAATTGACAAAGCCTGGTGTTCTTTTTTGTGCGACATCCCCGATAAGAAACTGGAAATTTTAGCTGAATTGAAGAAAAAATTTCGATTAGTGATGCTGAGCAATACAAATCCGCTGCATATTAATGTAAGTGCTTCAGCCGAGTTTGCGAAAAGAGGCAAAACTATTTCTGATTTTTTCGATGCCACTTATTATTCGTACGAAATGAAAATGGCAAAACCCGATGCCGAAATTTTCAACAAACTGCTGGACGATGAACATGTGAAAGCACACCAATGTTTGTTTCTCGACGATGGATTGAAAAACATCGAGCAGGCAGCTCAACTTGGCATCCAAACATACCATGTGACTGAGAACGAAGATTTGGAATTTTTGCTTGATCCTGAAACGTTTATTTGAATTTTTGTATGCAAATTATTTATCAATCGAATATACCTGCTACCCTCCCACCATGTGTTGCTACCGTTGGTTTTTTCGACGGCGTGCATGCCGGACATCGATTTCTGATTGAAGAATTAAGATCTACCGCCGCTTTTCAAAACAGAAAAAGTATGGTGATAACTTTTTCTCAACATCCACGAAAAATTCTGCATAATGAATTCCGCCCGTTACTTATTACAACGCTGGACGAGAAAATAAAACAACTCGAATCAACTGGAGTTGACATTTGTGTTGTGCTTGATTTTAGTCTCGAGATGGCAAAACTTTCGGCCTACGAATTCTTAAAAAACATACTAATTGAGCAATTCAACGTTAGATCGTTGCTGGTCGGACATGATCATCGTTTCGGTCATAACAGAACCGATGGATTTCCACAATATAAGCAATATGGCGACTCTCTGGGCTTGGAGGTTATTCAGGCAAATAGCTTTAGCACCGACGCTGACTCTCATATAAGTTCATCGGAAATCCGTAACGCGTTAAAATCAGGAAATATCGAACGAGCCAACCGGTTGCTTACTTATTTTTACTCCATTACAGGGAAAGTAGTAGGCGGATTTAAAGTTGGACATAAAATTGGTTTTCCTACAGCAAATATAAGCGCCGACGATAAAGAGAAGCTCATTCCATCACTTGGAGTTTATGCTGTGAAAATTCACTGGAACGAAACAGTTTACAAAGGGATGATGAACATCGGTAACCGTCCAACTCTGAACAATGGAAACCACATAAGTTTAGAAGTCAATATTTTCGATTTTGACGCTGACATTTATAACGAAACTGTGGTAATTGATTTTATCAGTAAAATCCGCGACGAGAAAAAGTTTGCCAACGTAGATGAGCTCATCGAACAATTGAGAAAAGACCGAGACA
>JBBIID010000311.1:2312-4243 GCA_037446675.1 Paludibacter sp. | reverse complement strand
CGGATATTCTGCCAATGATAGTGCATCTATGGAAATCCGGAAAAATTCGGATGTTCAAAACCTGCGACTTGAAGGTGCCTTATACGCCAATTTTTCGGAAAATGAATCCGCTTATATCAAATCTTATTTCTACAGTTCCGATCGGGGATTGCCCGGCGCTACCATTTTGTACAACGAAGATGCGTTTACTTCGCAGCGAATAAATGACAGAACCTTTTTCACGCAAGCTCATTACGAAAATAGTTTTTCCAATACATGGAAATTTCAGGCAAACGCGAAATACAATAGCGGCTATATGAATTATGTCGATTCTGCATATTTAGATGCCGATGGAATGCTAAAAAGCACCTATTGGCAGGAAGAGTATTACGGATCGGCCTCTGTTTTATTCAGAGCTTTTGAAAATCTATCATTCTCCGCTTCGAGTGACTTTGCACTCAATACTATGTCCGCAAATTCAACTGATTTTGCCAGTCCCAGCCGTTTTAGTTGGCTCTCCGCTATTGCTGCGAAATATGTTACAAACAATATTCTAGCAACCGCCAGTATCTTAAGTACAGTTGTAACCGAAACGGTGAAGTCAGGCGAAGCGGCCGACGGTCAACAAAGAATTTCACCTTTTGCAAGTATTAGTATAAAACCCTTTTCAAATACGGATTTAAGACTGAGAGCCTTTTACAAAAACACTTTCCGTTTGCCTACTTTCAATGATTTATACTATTTCCGCGTAGGAAATGTCGATCTGAAGCCCGAAAATGCCAATCAGTTCAATGTCGGACTGACTTATTCGGCTTCCATAAATCATTGGCTGCCCTTGCTTTCGGTTACAACAGATGTGTATCACAACAATGTGACAAACAAAATCGTGGCAATACCTCTTAAAAACAACGCCATTTGGCAAACTGTAAATCTCGGGAAAGTAAATATCAATGGAATTGATTTAACTGCGGAAACGACAATTCAATTAAAAAAAGATATAAATCTGGCACTTGGTTACACTCACACCTATCAACGTGCATTAAACGTAACTGATCCAAATGACAGCCGCACTTATCTGCATCAACTTCCATACACTCCACGCGTTTCGGGTTCGGGGAAAGCGGCACTCGAAACTCCACTTATTAATGTGTCGTATTCGGTTTTATGGTCGGGACATCGTTATGCAGGATTTCAGAATTATACAGAAAACCGGTTGCCCGGATATACCGATCACAGCTTATCGCTTTCGCGGGAATTTCATTACAAAACTTCAAGAATTTCCGTAAGCCTTGAAGCACTGAATCTTTTCAATCAAAACTATTCCATTATCCGCTTTTTCCCTATGCCCGGACGATCGTTCCGCGGAACTGTTGCATTCTTGTTTTGAAGAAATAGTATCTATTGCGGAAAAATAGGACCGTTGCAACAATTTACTCTCCAAAATAGATACGACTAATTATCAGCACAATTTGAATTGGTCAATTTATTTATTCAAACATTTTTACCTTTTGCGTTGAATAATTTACAAATTGCATCAGCCTCAAATGCTCTATGGAGTACTTTTGTGAAATAAAAAGTCAGATTCTGAAACTTATTTTTCTAAATGAAAAATACAATAAACTCTTAATGAAGAATCTTTTTTTAGTTTGTTTACAAGTCGATATAAGGTTGTTTCCCAAAACAACCTTATTTTTTTATGATTACATTTCTGAATTCGAGCGGTGTCCCTTCGTTTTGAAATCCGATGAAACCTTTATTGGAAGTAAGTCCGGTGATTTTATTCTGGAGTAGTCCATTTATGTAAACGGTAATTTCATCCTTTCGGCAGATAATCTTCATACTGTTCCATTCGCCTACCTTTTTTTCGTTGGAATCGAGTTTTTTACTCACGGTAAACTTAACAGAATCGGTACATTCCTTTGCCCAAAGTCCATTCATACAAATAATATCTC
>JBBIID010000311.1:0-2282 GCA_037446675.1 Paludibacter sp. | reverse complement strand
AACAGACCGGCCAAATTGTATCTTTTGGTTGAATATGTACAAGTACTCCACTATTCCCTAATTTCTGTGTCCAACGCCATTCCAGCTCCAGCACATAATTTTTATATGTTTTCTTTGTTCGAATATACCCCGATGAAATTCCTGATATTTTTAAAACATTATTTTCGAACGAAAAAATTTTTGCAGGATCTACAGCCTTATCTTTTATCACATATTCCCATTGGGAAGCATAAAAACTATTTTCTTGTTTTTTTTCTGTTTTCGAAAACAACGAAAAAGGTAGCAGACATGCTGCAACTAAAAGGATCAATTTGGTATTCATACTTTTTTATTGGAGTTCTATCGTTCGCTCATTAACCTGCAACAAATTATTGGCAGCAACTTCTTTCGTCTGAATGCTGTAAATAACCCAACCCGACGGACCGTCAATACTCGAGGCTGTTCGTATATCATTGGTAGCTACCGGAAAATCTTCGCGCTTCAATGCAGGAACATTCAGCGTGCTCTGCATCATTTTTACGTATTCAAAGGCCATATCGGTTACCTGTTTCGAGTCGGCAGTTTGCCATGATCTTAAAACAGAAAAATCATCAGCACTCTCAATCTGAGAAAGTTCAACCGTCAGCACTCCGTCAAAAGGTTCTCCATTGAAGAAATTATTGGGAATTTTAACATCCAAATTCAATTCTTCTCCCAACTTATATTTTGCACCGTGAAAGGTGTAAAACTGTTGAATCTCTTCGATACCGGAATTTTCAAGTGCTTCTTTTGATGAATACATCGCAACAATCTGATCGATAAATTTATCAAAATTCGGAATGTTTTTATACTCTGATTTCATCATCTCTCCGCTCTTTTTCATAAAATCGCGCCCTTCTTCCCAGTTAACCACTTCCTGAAAAATCCCGTATTCATCCGTTTTGAATATTACAGCCAAATTATTCCCCATTGAAATCAACTTTTCCATTACCGGATTCCATGTTTCTTTAATCTCGAAATTCTTGTATAACCATTTAATGGTATAGCTGTGCTCGGTGGAATCGATTATCTCTACATCCACATTGTACGAATAAAACTGCCGCTGAATAGTGTCAGTGCCATTTTTCACATTATAACTGGTCTCAGTAATTTTATAATTTTGCTTTTCTGCCTTGTTCCAATAGCCAATAACCTGAACAGTAGAATCTTGCAGATTGATTTGGCCGACAACAGGCAACATATAAATTAAAGTATTCAACAATAAAAAAATTTTCTTCATATTCAGCTACATATAATGGTCTCCAAAGTTAGCAAATATTTATTTTATCGGAAAAATAAAATTTGATTACTCCTCCAATTTAAAATCACAAGAGTTTGTCACAAACAAAATTATTCCACAATTTTCTCGCTTTGGTCAATGGACATCTTAGGAAATGTGTCTACCGGTCTATCAAAATATTTTTTTAATATTTTACACATAAAATTTGCTATCTTAAAATTAATTTATATTTTAGCCGCAAATTAACTTAAATATAAACAAACGTTTTGTTTTGTTGTTTTTGTTAATCTGAGGAAAATTAAAGGTCTGTTTCAGAATGTATTTCGTCGTGTTTTATCTGTTTCGTATTCAACAACATCGAATATACAAATTTTTCTTAACTCTATTTACTTACTCTAAATCTAAGAATTATGGCAATTAATTATTCGTTGACACAACGTGTCAACCTGAAAGATGAAAATGGTCCGCGTAAATTTTATGCTATTGCTAAAAGTTCCGGCGAAGAAAGCACACGCCAGTTGGCAACCGAAATCAGTAAACGTTCGGGGTTGAGCAGTTCCGAGGTGTTTGCAGTCATCGAAGCATTTATCGACTTGGTTCCCGAACGAATTGCGGAAGGTAAAATTGTTCGGCTGGGAGACTTTGGAAGCTTTAATATTACCCTGAGTAGCGAAGGAGTGGAAAAGGCAGAGGATTTTAATTCCTCGCTCATTAAAGGAAATAAGCTGAATTTCCGTCCGGGCAAGCTTTTCCAAAAAACATTGGATACGCTTGAATATGCCAAATCGAGCGAATAAAGCTCAGGAATAGCTGTCTTTGAAATAAGCTGATTTATATCGGTTTACAGTATACACAAACTCTCCGTTGAGATTAAAAAAATCTCAACGGAGAGTTTGTTAAATCCCGGTTGAGATTTTTCAACTCTCCGTTACGGGTTTTGAACGTGAACAACAACGGGTTTGGAGCGATGAGGATTTTTTAGGAGTAAGAATGAAGAGAGTGAATAAACAAATTTAAAATAATA
>JBBIID010000310.1:0-4246 GCA_037446675.1 Paludibacter sp. | reverse complement strand
CCCGTTCTTTTACATCATACTGAGCTTCAGCAATCACTAACTTCTGATTATTCATGTTATTGATATATATTTTTTTTCTGAAAATGAAGCTCAAAAGCCCCCAAAGAGTGAGTGCAAAGCTTAAAAGAATGAGCATGGGAGGGAAAATACTTTGCGAGTCGAACTCCATCATGGAATTGACTAATAACAGAACAATTCCCATTGTAAAAATTGAAACTGATTGCAAAGGAGATACTTTTTGTTTTCTGATTATGTTGATATTCATTTTATCGAGAGCCTGCTCGATAGATTCTTTATTTTCCATTTTTGTATAAAAAAGTTTGTGTAAGCACACAACAGATGCTTACAAGATTATAAAATTGTAAATCGGTAATTGAAAAAATTAATTGAAAATGGCCAACTTAGGCCAAACAGCGAATTACAAAATCAAATCAGTATTTTGCACAAATGGAAAAGGTAATAGCCTCTGTATTGGTACATTTGCTTGAGCGAAATATACCAAAAGGATGACGAGAGAAATTCCTGCTGAACTAATTTTTTAGTTCGAATGATGCGGAATTGGAAAAGTTGGAAATGTTGACGGGAAAAAGAAGAATGAGACCCAATCTCTGTTTTTACATTTTCGTTGCCAATCAAATTCAAAGAAAAATCGGGCACCGAATAAAACGATTGAGATCCGTCGTGTTGAGTAGAACAAATAACTTTAGGCTCGGAAATTTGCTGTCCGGAATATGCGTCGATAAATGCCACTACAAACAGCAGTGACATCAACGTTAAACCATATGCAATTATTCGTTTCACGCTGCAAAAATAATCTATTTTTCAGCGATTTGTACTCATAAATATAAATTTATTATACAGAAAATATTACTTTCTTTACAATCAAATAAAATTTAGTTTAGATCAGAACAAATAAATTGGAAATCAGAATATTATAAATTTTAAAAAATCAATTATCTTATGTTTAAAACAAATGAGTATTTCGATGGAACGGTGGTTTCCATCGGGTTGGAATCATCAGAAGGAAAAGCAACTGTAGGCGTTATGGCTGCCGGCGAATACGAGTTCGGCACTTCAACAGTTGAGATTATGACCGTTATCTCCGGAGAACTAACCATACAGCAACCGGGCGAAACAGAATGGAAAACCTACAAAAAATTCGAAAGCTTCGTGGTTGCCAAAGACGTGAAATTCAAAGTAAAGTGTAGTGTAGATACACCGTATTTGTGTCTTTACAAATAAAAAAGGTAAGATTTTAATGAGGCCATTTCAAAAATAAGAAGAACGCAGATTCCGCAAATTTACAAAATCATAGTAGATTATATTTCTTTAGAGCATAAAACAAACTATCAATTTTGTTTGTGAAAATTTGCGGAATTTGCGTTCAAGAATCTCCTTTTGCACACCCTCATTTTCTCCATGATTAGCTATACACTCTAAAATAATTTTAAGTTAAGTTCGCATTTTCAGAAAAAATTGTATTTTTGCTTTGTACAAAATCGTTTGAGATACCAGATTTTATTTGACTGTAAAAAGAAAAATAACCATTAAAATATTACGAACGAATGAATTACGAAACATACAAAACGATTAATTATGCCTGGACAGGTTTGGCGATTATCGTGTTTTTTCTTCTGCTTAAGGTTACTGCGCCATTTGGAAGACATACTTCCAAAGCTTGGGGAGCTCAGATAAGCAACCGACTGGGCTGGTTTTTTATGGAGATACCGGGCATTTCGCTAATTGGCTATTTCCTGATTGCGAACCATCGATTGGAAAACTATTTGATGGTATTGCCCGTAGCGTTTTACATTTTTCATTACGTCAACCGGGCGCTCATTTTCCCATTTCGCCTTCATACGCGTGGTAAAACCATGCCGGTAGTTGTTATGCTAATGGCCGTAGGGTTCAATCTAATGAATGGATTCCTGATTGGCTACTATTTCGGTAATTACGCCCAATATACTCTCAACAGTTATATGGAACCGCACTTTATAATTGGCGTGATTCTTTTCGTAACCGGAGTTTATATCAACTGGAAATATGATAACCGGTTAATCGGTCTGCGGAAAACAAACGAATCGGGTTATGTGATACCCCAAGGAGGCTTGTTCCGTTACGTCAGTTGTCCGAATCTGATGGGTGAAATTATTGAATGGACAGGATTCGCCATTCTCTGCATGAATCTTCCGGCTTTGAGCTTTCTTATCTGGACCTTAGCTAATCTCGTTCCGCGGGCTATATCGCACCACAAATGGTACAAACGCCGGTTTGATAACTATCCTTCCGAACGAAAAGCTATTTTTCCGTTTATTGTTTGATTTTTTATTTTGCTGCCTGACGAGATTTGTAATCTCGTCGTAATGTATTATTAGCATTTTTAATGCTGAAAATATCTTTTCGACTATTAAGATAAGACGGATTTTTACAAATAAGGCGGATCACAGATCCTTGTAATAAAAGAAGGTGGGATGACATATCCCACCAACATAGGTTTTAATCCGCTTATCTATCAAATTTAAACAACCGTAATTCCCAACAGTCCTTTTCCTCCAGCCCAATCAATGGCTGAACTATACCGATAATCTTCGGCACGATTTACTAATTCGGCTTTAACCGGGTTTTCGTGGATACAGTTGAGCTTCTGATTAAAATAATCGTTCAGATATATCTGCTGACCATCATTCCCGTCTTGCCAAAATTTGTAATTCTTTATCTTTTTGTCGTTTTTGCCCGCATATTCAAATCTGTTTAATAACCAATCCTGACGACTTTCCTGTGGATTTGTTTTTACGGCATTAATGATTTCCTTGCTGGTAAACTTCTTAAAATCTCGCCAAATATCCGATACTTTATTTTCGCCAAAACTACCTACAATTGCATGCAAATGATTGCTCATCAAAACTCGGGCATAAATAATCAATCCTTTCTCCCTTTGGCAATACTGTAAAGACTCAATAATGATATGTTTGTAAAGAGGACGCGTAAATATATCCACCCAGTCTACTATCGTATCGGTTACAAAGTATATACTCCTCCGGTTATGCGATGCTGTATATCCATTGCTTAAATATTAATGAAACACAAAGATATGAAAGTTAATTGATTTACAGATTAGCGGATTATAAATCCTTATAATACAAGAAGGTGGGATAACATATCCCACCAACCAGCGCTAAACTTTATTCTTGTATTTAGATATATCCATGAGGACTGGGATACATTATGGCTAACATGATAGTAGTATTACCAAACAACAACCCAATAAATAATTGTTTCTCTTTCTTTATCAACACAAATTCCTTTACTGTAACCATTCCTCCATTCATCAGGCAAATAATTGACCCCTTTTAATCCACTCCAATACATTCCAGATTTACTTTCTAAAACATATATATCAAAATTATCTGCTAATCCACAGACTGTTAAATCTGAATAAATATTGTAGTCTGAATTTTTTAAGATATTATCCGATTCAAAATAAAGAATCGGATAATATCTTTGATTTTGCATTTCTAATGTCGAATAATTAATTCTCTTCGTCTCATCCCAATACATCACAGACTCAGGCTTTATTGTAACTAAAGATTTATCTGAAGCAGTGTATTTGGCTATATAATCATTTTTATTAATAGGTAAAGAATCCTTATTCTCAAAAACACAATTTACATAATAAATACAATGATTTGTTGTATCAAAATTCTCTTTTATAGAATATTTATCCGACAATAATTTAGGGAAAAAATTTACCATACCTTGGGGGAATCTATTCAAAGCGGCTTGATATTCATGATTTGCCGTTATATTTGTATGTTGCCCATTGCAATTAACAAATAAAAAATCGATAAGAATTAAAATGAATATATTTATTTTCATATTAGTGAAGTCTCAAATATTGAAAAATAATATCAATAATATTAATTGCCTTATTGATATTATTTGATTTACGTTGTTCCTTATAATATGGATATTTATAGGGAGACTGTCCATAAGGCTTAATTAATTTGTAGTTTACTGTTTCGATTTCATTGAATTTTTTATAAATATTTCCCACTTTGTTTTTTGTCAAATATGAAACCTTATTTAACTGATCAGGAGTAACATAAGTTATTTTTTTGTCTTTTTCTTGTAAATCGAATATTTCATCTTTATTGATTTTTCCATTTTCTCCTGAATCTGATAAAGTAATTTTCATTTCTTCAATTTTTGATTCTTCAGCTTTCGCGTAACCGTGAATGCCCATAAA
>JBBIID010000309.1:0-4253 GCA_037446675.1 Paludibacter sp. | reverse complement strand
GTGACAGAAACATTTTTTTAGCTAATTCTTTTATAGGTGCTTTTAATCGTGATGCTGGTTTATATGATAACTCGGATGCCACAAATTGCGAGATGGATTATTCCAATGTATTGGTTAACGGAGTTCCGAAAGGTCTAATTGCAGGAATGACAACTGATCCGGCTACATCAATAAGTCAAACAGGTGCCATAGCTTTGATTGAAGGTGCTACGGCCATCAATTTTGGAAATGCAACTTTTCTGACTGATTTGAATATCGATAAAGATCAATTAGGAAATTTCCGTTTGTTTGCCGATGGCAAATGTGATGCGGGAGCTATTGAAACTCAAAAAGATAACACAACATCTGTGCCTGAAATTCAATCGAAAGATGATAATTTGATTGATACTCAGTATTATACAATTGAAGGAGCAAAAGTTGACCGTCCAATAAAAAAAGGGATATATGTTGTAAAAAAACTGTATAGTTCAAAAAAACAAGAAGTTTCTAAGATATTCTACAATTACGGCGAATAAAACAAAAACATACAGCGGCTTGTCATCGAAGTCGCTGTATAACATAAATATAAATTATGAATTAAATACCAATTTATGAAAGAAAACCACAAAGAACCTCAAACAATCTATCTTCTGAAATCTTTGCGACAGAGAGTAAAGTTTTCGATAGTATTGTTATTTTTTTGTATTCCCTTTTTAGGAAATACGTATGCACAACAAACGAGAGTAATTACCGGAGTTGTAAGCGATAGCGGTAAACAGCCGTTAATTGGAGCGAGTGTGATAATTGACGGTACTTCCACCGGAACAGTAACCAATCTGGATGGAAAATACTCAATTTCAGCAGCAGGAAGTGTCGAGCTTAGGATTAATTATGTTGGCTTTCAGTCGAAGAAAGTATCTGTTCCGGCAGGAACTTCAGTTGTGAATGTGACTTTGATTGAAAATGTGAATGAGTTGGAAGACGTTGTAGTAGTAGGTTATTCAACTCAAAAGAAAGTAAACCTGACAGGAGCTGTATCGAGTATAAGTAGCGAGAAACTATCCACAACTAAAACTCAAAATGTTCAAAATATGCTTACCGGTAAGTTGCCTGGAGTCCGTGTTATTCAAAAGACTTCAGAACCAGGTGAGTTGAATAATGTTTTTGACATCCGTGGATTTGGTACTCCTCTGATTATTGTTGATGGCGCATCTATCGGAATGGACGAATTTCAAAGAATTAATCCTGATGATATTGAAAGTATTTCTATATTAAAAGATGCATCTGCCGCAATTTATGGGGTTCGATCCTCAAATGGTGTTGTTTTAGTACAAACAAAAAAGGGTTCCAAGAGTAAACCAACTATAGATTACTCCATGTATTATGGTGTTCAGGAACCTGCTGAGTTACTCAAGCCTATTGGTGCGTACGACAGGGCCACACTTTCCAACGAAAAATTTAAACGTGATAATCCTACAACTACAGAACTCAGATATTCTGATGATGTTTTGGAAAAGTTGAGAAATGGTGAAACTAAAAGCTACGATTGGTACGATGCCGTACTCCGCCCTACAGCACCTCAACAGCAGCACAACTTAAGTTTAACAGGTGGAAGCGATAAAGTAAATTATTTTCTGAACTTTGGTTATATGAATCAGGAAGCCATTTTTAGAAGTGGCGATATGAATTATTCACGCTACAATTTACGGTCAAACATTGGCGCAGAAATAACAAAAGATTTAAAAGTAAATGCTCGATTGAGCGGCTCGGTTGATGAACGAAATCGTCCTCAACAAGATGCCTGGACTGTGTTTAAAGCTTTATGGAGAACTCCAACAACATTGAATATTTATGCAAATGACAATCCAGCTTATTATCAGCAAATAGATGGAAATGATAACTCGTTGGCGTTAACCAACTCGGATATGACTGGTTATAAGATTAATAAACGCACTTTTATTAATACTTCATTCGATGCTGTGTACAACATCCCTTATGTAAAAGGGCTTACTGCTAAAGGTTTATTCAGCTATGATAAATCAATGGAAAATAACTCCAATTTTAGCAAACAATATACACTATACAATTTTTCTGGAAGTGGAACTTATGACCCGATAGTTTATGGAAAAATAAATAACTTATCGAGAACGAGTTACGAATCGGAACGCAAAACATGGAATGTGTCTTTAAACTATAAAAATAGTTTTGGCAATAAACATAATTTGGATGCAAGCTTAATTTATGAAGAAAACTATGAAATAAGTTCAGGTTTTTCCGCATATAGAGAATTAAAAATGCCACTTCCATATCTTGATTTAGGTAATAGTGTGCAACAGGCTTCTGGCGCAGCTCCATCTGAATACGCCAATAAAGGGCTGATTGGAAGGGTTAACTACGATTATAAATCGAAATATTTATTCGAAGGTAGCGTTCGTTACGATGGCTCTTCACGCTTTCTTCCCGAAAGACAATGGGACTTATTCTATAGTGGATCATTAGGTTGGAGAATTTCGGAAGAAAGTTTTATTAAAGATAATGTAGATTTCATAGATAATTTGAAGTTAAGAGGATCTTATGGCCGCATGGGAGATGATAGTGCCAATCTTTATGAATTTATTGGAGGATACAATTATGGAACAGACGGAAATCCGCAAAGCAGTTATCCTAAAATGTATTACCTCGGCTCCGAATTTGTTACCGCATTGTCAAGCCGTGCTACTCCAAATTTCAACATTGGTTGGGTAAATATCTATGCCGCTAATTTAGGTGTCGATGCAGATCTTTGGAAAGGACTGTTGGGATTCACTTTTGAAGTTTTCCAACGAGACAGAAACGGATTGTATGCAACGCGAGCTGCCGATCTTCCGGGAACTTTTGGTGCTTCAATGCCTCAGGAAAATTTGAACAGCGATAGAACCAAAGGATTTGAAATTGAACTGAGACATCGTAATAAAATAGGGAAACTAAGTTACGGATTAACCACCATTTTTGGATTTACCCGCACGATGAGAAAAATAAATATTCACACACCTTATGGGAACTCATACGAAGAATGGACAAGAACTCAAAGTGACCGATACACTGATGTTTGGTTCTTATATGGAGATGGAGGTCGGGTTCAATCGTACGAACAAAGAGCTACATTCCCATATCTAATCGACCAATACTCACTTCCCGGTGATTATATAAGGGAAGATTGGAATAAGGATGGCGTTGTCGATCAAAATGACAAGCATCCGTTGGCAATAAAAGGTGACAGCAACGGGAACAGTCGTCCGTTGGCTAATTTAGCTATAAGTGCAAATTTGGCATACAAAGGTTTCGATTTAGATTTTATGTTCCAAGGTTCGGCTTACGGTTACGTTGTTTATGGTGAGCAGCTTTCTCAGCCATTATTATGGGATGGAAATGCACTCGCATATTTCTTGGATCGCTGGCACCCAATCGATCCAAAAGCAGATCCTAGAGATCCAAACACAGAATGGGTGAGTGGCGATTATGTATACGGTAGTAGAGGTACCGACAGTGAATCGATGTTTGGAGTTCAGAATGGAGCTTACCTGCGTTTGAAATCCGCAAACTTAGGCTATTCTCTTCCTAAATCAGTTTTGGGGAAAAGTGGTATCGACAATCTGAGATTCTTTGTTAATGCTTATAATCTTTTCACAATAACCAATGTTGTGGGACTTGACCCTGAAAGACCAAACGATCAGAGTGGTTCAGTTTATCCTATAACAAGAACATTTAATTTTGGTGTACAAGTTAAATTCTAATATGAAAATGAAGAAAAATAATATGAAAAAAATAAATTTTTTATGGATTTTAATTACGGCACTCGGATTCTTTTCGTGTGTGGATCTTGATATTGCTCCTAAAACAGTAATTTTTGATCAAGATATTTATAATCCAACAGGTATTGAGGCGTACATGGCCGGATTGTACCGCAGATTACCGATGGATGACTATAATGTTGATGGTAATCAGGCAGACAGACAAGGTTATTTTGGTGATTGGCAGACTTTCAGATGGCCAATGATTTCGACAGGAGAAACAGTTTGCCGACACGAAAAGGGGCTATATCTCCACAGAGGTGGATATTGGAGCGAAGGTTGGGAAATTATTCGTGATGCTAATCAGTTGATCGAAAATCTTCCCAATTATATTGGAAAAATCGAAGGTGCCGAAGCATGGATTGCTGAAGCTAAATTTATAAGGGCTTATGTCTATTTTACAATGGCAAAACGCTACGGAGGCCTTCCGATCATGGATAAAGT
>JBBIID010000308.1:1317-4254 GCA_037446675.1 Paludibacter sp. | reverse complement strand
AAGGCGATGCGAATCGCCTTTCATATTTTCGTGAAATGGTTGACAAAGTATTAAAAATACGCTATTCTATAAAGGCGTTCGTACGCAAATTGACTTTGGCTGGAGCAATACTCAAGTGGCTCAAGAGACGCCTCTGCTAAGGGCGCAGGCTGGGAAACCGGCGCGAGGGTTCAAATCCCTCTTGCTCCGCCATCTTTTTTTTGGCCCGTTGGAGAAACGGTTAACTCACATGCCTTTCACGCATGCATTCACGGGTTCGAATCCCGTACGGGTCACCAATATAGATATGAAACGCTCTTCTCACCCGTGGGAAGGGCTTTTTTTATTAGCAATGCATAAAGTTTTACTAAGCTCACGGATTCCCATTTTATAGAAGAAATGGAGAAATTGATTTATTTTTTCAGATAGAAAAATATCATCAAAATATATGTTTACATAAACAAATTTTAGACTGATTAAGAACTTCCAGTTTTAATTCTAAAATTTGCTTTGAAAAGTCAACTTATGTCTATATATATTCTGCCAATTCTTGATGAACTTAACTTTTTCTTATTATTAATATGAAATTTATGCAAACGATTAATATAGCTGAAACTCGTGTATAATGAAAATAAATATGGATTACGATTTCATAAAAGAGAGGGGAGCCTACTAGACAATAGGCGTATGACGAAATGAGTTTATTAAAAGAGTTGTTAAGACAAACAGAAAAAATTGATTTCTTATTTCCCAATAGTTTTGATGAGTTGATGAATAACGAGTACTATGATTACGACAAGTTTGAATGGTTCTTATATTATGTTTTTAAAATTGAGGGATCTAAAGTTGAAAAAGTGGGCAAAAAAGGCAAGGGTGATGGCGGAGCAGATCTGATTTTGACCATACCACAAAATGACGGTGGTGTTAGAAGAATAGGAGTACAAGCAAAATATTGGAAAAACAGAGTAGGAACTGAACCGATTAATCAATTAGCAAGCGCTAAATCAAGACATAACTTGACAGACCTTTGGATTATTACAACATCTGATTTGACGAGTGATGCGAAAGAAATAGCTGAATCAATGGATATCAAAATATTAAGAGGTGAAGACGTATCTAGACTTATCACTTCAATCAAGGAAAAATATGATAACGAAATAGAAAAGGATGGAGAATCTTCAATTGAATTTTTGAAACCTGTGGAAAAAATTCAAAAAGAAATAAAGCAAAAAGCTAATCCTGAAACTGAAACTGTTGAAGATGAAATAGTATCACAATTAAAAGCTCTACGTGTGGAACTCAGTAAAAAAAATAACCTATATCCAATATATAATGTTTTCAATAACGAAACACTGATGCTGATTATTGATCAGAAACCTACATCCCTAGAAGACTTATCAAAAATTAAAGGAATTGGCTCAAAAAAGGTTGATATATTTGGGGCAGAAATTATCGATTTTGTCGCAAATAAACTAATTAAAAAAACTAAACAAATAATAGAAACCGACCCCAAATTACTAGAATTATTACTAATTGAAAGAGCAAAAATTGCTAAGTTTAATAAATTGTCAGAAAATGATGTGTATACAGACAAAGTAGCGAGTTATATTGCAAAAATGAAACCTAAAGATCGAGAAACGTTAGCGAAGATCTATGGATTCAAGAAAGAGAACATAGATATTTTTGGTGACTATCTGATAAAAGTTATTACAAAATACACAATTGACAACAAATAAGAGACACCAAAATCAATTCAAATGATTGAATATAGCACTCAAATGCAAATTGAATATGGAATTGTTCGATTATTAATGAGAAAAAATATATACGGGAGGAAATTTGTAAATGAATAATGACAAACTAGTTTCTAGTAGCATATTCAATGCAAGTACCTTGGATAAAACAATTGACAATCTTGCTATTTTCTCAGATTTGCATTTTGATTATACTAAAAGAAAATATAAACCAACTTCTGCCAATGAACATGAGTCGGATTTCATTAAAGCACTACATGACGATTTTAGTGATTGTTTGGTTTTATTAGCGGGGGATTTCTATGATGATTATCGTAAGACATTGTCGTTTATAAGTCGACTAGAACGCGAACAAATACGTGGTTTTTTTGTACTTGGTAATCATGATTTTTGGAATAAAGGAAAATTCTCTTATGAAGAGATGATATATTTATTTAAATTACATACCGAAAAGAATTTATACTTTAAATTGTTAATTAGTGGTGTCTCATACCAAATTGAAGACATTACATTTATTGGAGACACAGGGTGGACTAGTTTTGATAAAGGCAAAGGATTAATTGATTTGAATAAGAAAATTTTAGAATTGCCTGAAGAAAAGCAAATTAAAGATTTCTCATATAAGGTAGTTCTCGAGTATCACAGAAAATGGATTAATTATGCTAATAGCATACTAGACACAAAGAGTAGAGTAATTGTATTAACGCATTTCCCAATGTTTACATGTTCAGTTAAGAAGAATTCTGATTTATGGTGGAGTTCCCAAACTAACATAATGGAAACATCAAATTGTTGGAAGATACATGGACACACACATAGAAACTATCAAGTACACAATCTTTTATCATATCAAAGAGGATATGACCATGTATCGGATAGCCCTTTTTATTACAATGAAATGCCAAGCTATGTTTATTTCAGTAGACATATTGGAAAACTTGTTAAAGTATCTGATATTAAAGAATTGGTAGATCCTAGTGGGTATTTATTGACCCAATATTACAAAAATCAACAGTTATTGTCAACTAATCAAGTTGAGATAGCAAACGTGCAAAAAAGAGGATTCAAACGGAGTTCTGCAAACAAAAGAGTTTTTGTTGCATTATCATCTAATCCAAATTCCTTTATTAGCAAGGTAGAAAAAATACTCAAGGGTTATCTCGATAACGTTTTTATTGGTTATACACCCTATAAAGGATTAAAC
>JBBIID010000308.1:0-1287 GCA_037446675.1 Paludibacter sp. | reverse complement strand
AAAATGCCATAATAATACTAAAAAAACATAATGTTTCCGATGTAAGAGAGTATATGACAGCAGCTGTGATTGCTGGATATGTTTGGAATGATATGCCATATGGTATTTCATATATGCGTCCTTTAGATGATTATGATATTATTCGGTTCTACTTAATGTTTCTAACAATTGAGAAATTTGGATTAACAATGAGCGACATTAACAGAGTAACAAAAAATCCGAAATATTCCATCAAATTCGGTAATGTGGATATTTTTTTACCGCTAATAAATGATTATACGCTCGAACCGGAAGAAGTCAAAATTGAACTAAGTAAAACAAAGTTATTGAGTTAATTAATGTGACGATTAAAAAGGGATAAGTTTACATCAAAGCTACGAAAAATTAACAAGGCATAAAGTAATGTTTTATTGATTAACACGGTCAATAGTAGTCACACATATTACCCAAAAAATAAAGACATCTATGTCAGATGAAACTGAATCGCACGGGTATTTCACTGAACCTGTTCGGGTCACCAATTAAACTATAGGATTAAGCAACGGCTTAATCTTTTTTATTATGTTGGTCGAAGACTAACATAAAACCACCTGCTATGCGGGTGGACTCAAAGAAGCGGAAGCGTTAAACAAAAAGAATCCCCTTGATTGGTATAATGGTAATGACCAATTGCCTTACACCAATCTAATCAAGGAGGATTCTATCACCAATGCCAAAGAGGAATGATGACACTAGTAGTTTATCACATACGAAATGGAACTGCCAGTATCACATCGTGTTCACCCCGAAGTATCGAAGAAAAGCGATCTATGGAAAGTTGAGAGCAGACATCGGAAAATATTTGAGACGCCTTTGTGAATACAAAGGGGTCGAAATCGTGGAAGCGCACGCGATGAGTGATCACATTCACATGCTCGTCAAAATACCACCGAAATTGGCCGTGAGTTCATTCATGGGCTATCTCAAAGGGAAGAGCAGCCTGATCATCTTCGACGAGCATGCGAATCTCAAGTATAACTATGGATCCAGACACTTCTGGTCAGAAGGGTACTACGTTTCGACCGTAGGTCTAAACAAGAAGGTTGTCGAGAACTACATCAGGAACCAGGAGCTCGAAGACCAGGTGCAGGACAAGAGAAGTTTGAAGGAATACAAAGACCCGTTCACGGGTAAGTAAGGGTGTCCAAGGCAATTGGGCCATCAAAAAGGCCCTCAAATGGGGGCCGCCAGTATAGAGCCTTGTAGGCGTGAGAGAAAAACCACGTCTTGAAGGCGTGGATTTTTATT
>JBBIID010000307.1:0-4268 GCA_037446675.1 Paludibacter sp. | reverse complement strand
TGCATTATTAGTTTCCATAACCTTGTTTTGTGAGATAAACACCTAATCTTTCTTTCCCTTTCAGGATGTATGTTTTTACTGTTCCAAGCGGACAATCCATTATTTTGGCTATCTCTTTATGTGTCTTATCTTCCATATAAAACAATAAAACCGCTGTTTGTTCTTCTTTGCGAAGCAGGTTTAGTGCTTTGTAAATATCTAGTTTTTCTGCCGAAAATTCGTTCTGAGTTTGATACTGATTGTCAATAGCTTGTTCGTCAATGTCGGCATAATACTTTCGCGCTCTTACCGAATCGTAGTAAACATTGTATGCGATACGGTACAACCATGTCGAAAATCCGGATATTCCTTTGAACGAACTGATATTCAGATAAGCTTTTATAAATGTTTCCTGAGCCAGATCGTCGCTCAACTGGGTATCGCCTACCGTCAGGTTCAGAAAGAACCGACGAATAGGCGACTGGTATTTGCGAACCAATTTGTCAAATGCGTTCTTATCACCAAGCAGTATAAGCTGCGTTATCCAGCGGATATCATCCGTGTTGCTCATCTTTTTTCTCTGTTAATTCCTTTTTCGGTTTATCCAGAATGTGAACCAACAAATAACCTATGCCTACAAAAGTAGGAACAATTCCGACAATTAAAGCATTGCTTTTGTCTACAATGATAAAATAAAGTAATAATGCCAGCCCAACCGCTAACCAAATAATACCACGTTTAAGGTTTGTAGTAGGATCTGCTTTAGGTGAGTCGAAGAAATGCTCCGGAATAGATTGTCCCATTTCCAACGATTTGTTGTATAAATCGTAACGGCGTTTTGCTTCTTCTTTTTTTGCTTTAGAAGTGATATAAACGATTACTGCTACAAAAAGAAACGGTAAAAGAATAATTAAGAACAGCTGATAGCCACTGAAAGGCATCTCTTGGCGGCTGCTGGCTTCAATTTCCTTAATCCTCACGTCTTGTTCTCCTCTTTTCAATTCAAGAATTTGCTCTGCCGACAATCTGGAGAAGGTGATGGAGTCCTTCTTTTGTTCCTGAATTTCTTTGCTGTTTTGAACAATGTCTTCGCGTAAGCTATCAATATTGATAGTCTGATTTGCTGCATTTACTCCGACAAATACTGCCAAAGCAATTAGAAATAAACCGATTCGTTTCATAAGATTTTGTTTTTTTAGTGAATGTAGTGATTATTTTCTTCTTAGACGAAACGAAAGTTGTGTTTGGATTTAGGGGATTTATAAATCTTGAATTATTAACTCATATTAACTTTTGTGATTTTGCAAATGCTTACTCTCTCTAAGCTAAAAAGAAGAAAGTTAAAAGTGTCAATGCTATGATTTCTAGTATTTTCTTGTTACTTTAAAAGAATATTTAGGGAATAGCAATACGGGCAGTGAAACTCCAATAACCAGTGCTAGGAGTATAAACATTGTTGTAAATCCGTTGTGAAAAATGTTTTGCAAAAATTCTTCCGACTTTACAGGGTCGTTGTTTTGCATAAATCGGATCAAACCCAGAATTGTTCGGTAAGCAAATAGTCCCGGAATCATAGGAAGGAGGGAAGGAAACGAAAAAACCTCGGCCGGACAGTGAATCATTTTTGCAAAGAAAATGCTCATTAGTCCGATACAGGACGCTGCAACAAAAGTGGCGAGCGAGATTTCAAGTCCCGATCTCATTAAAAAGAAGCGCAAGGCATGACCAACAGCAGCCAAAAAAGCAGAAACATAAACCGCTTTTCGCGATGGATTTGATATGACAGCAAACCCGATTGCTGCAATGGCAGCAAGCAATCCATCAAAAAGAACCAACAGAAATATATTAGAGCTCATAACTTTTCCAAACCTAAAATTAACATTGCTGAAAATAAACCTAACGCGATGCAAACAATCAAGCTGGTTGCGTTTACAAGTCGTGCCGTTCCGGTAAGAACATGCCCCTCAATAATATCGAGTATCGAATTGATCAACGGAACACCCGGAATAAGGTAAAGAACGCTTGCTGCCAGCGCAATTTCAGGAGTATTTCCCAAATGAAGCACATAACCCAATCCGGACAATAATGCTGCAACAAAAGCACTGGAAGTGAAAACAACCAAATGATTGATGTGCTTTTTCACCATCTCCTGTCGTACAAAAAAACCGGCCGCAGTGCCTGTGAATACGAGAGCTACAGCATATAAATCTCCTTTGAAAAGCGCACAAAATGATGCGTTTGCACACGCCACAAGAAACAAAACCAACCAGCGAGACATTCTTTTTTGAGAAATAATGGACTGAAATTTTTCTTTCACTACATCGAAAGGAAGTTGTTTGTCATACGTATCCCAACTCAATGAACTCAAATCAGAAACGAACGTGAAGTTAAGCAGCAAAGGCTTGGTTTTTTTTATCACCGTTATCCTTTCCGACTGGTCGGATTTACTTGTAATGGTCATCATAATGCTGAGTTGAAAAACAGACAAATCGATATAATAACCAAAGGTTTCGGCCATACGCGAGATATTTTGAATTATTCGCATAGTGTGAGCGCCCGAGGTCATTAGTTCGGAAGCAATGTCTGTAAGCAAATCGGCAATTTGATGAATGGTGGGAGTTTTTGTTTCCGTAGTAGAATTCATACAAAATAGAGAGAAAATTATTTATCTTAAAAACAGGCAATTAAATAGTTTTGCCTTTCCGTGGCAAAAAATAAATGTGAGGATTTCAATCGAAACCAGAGTTCGTATAGCAATGAACGATTTGAAAAATTGGATTAGTTTAAATTGCTGTAATTTGCAGGTGGTTTATTAGAATAATCCCACCATTTTTAGTAATTTTGGCAAAATTAAAAACTAACATGAATTTGCCTGCAAAGGTACAAAAAAATACAACTTGTCGTTTTTGTGTTTAGAACAAATTTAATATTTGTATAATAAATGAAACGATTGATGAATTGTGAACTTATCTTTGTTTTCTATTGTTTTGGAGCTTAAATAAAGTTTAGTTACAAAGCCAAACAAAGTTATTTTTCAAGCTTGTTTTCGTAATAAATATGTTTTGATATGAGAACTGAAAAATTTGATGTTACGGGTATGACTTGTTCTGCATGTGTTGCACATGTAGAAAAAAGTGTGAGTAAACTGGAGGGAGTGAAAGCTGTGAATGTGAATTTGCTTACCAACAGCATGATTGTGAGTTTTGATGAACTGGAATTGAGCCCAAACATTATTGAAGATTCGGTGGAAGAGGCCGGATACAGCGCCCATCTGCACGATGCGAGCTTTTACATGGAGTCGGATCCTGAAAACAGGATTGATTATATACTGGAAGAAAAGAAGGAAATGAAAAAACATTTCTGGATTTCGTTTGCATTTTTAGTTCCTCTCATGTATCTCACCATGGGGCATATGATGGGACTTCCGTTGCCACCAGCTTTACACACGGTAGAATATGCATTTCTTTACGCATTTTTGCAACTTTGGCTTTTAATGCCCATTATTTATAACAACAGGAGGTATTTTGTCAACGGTTTTAAATCGTTGTTCAGATTCTCGCCCAACATGGATTCGCTTATTGCACTAGGTTCAACTGCTGCCATTGTTTATGGTTTATATTCGTTATTTCGTATCTATATGGGTTTGAAATACGGCGATTTTCTGGCTGTAGGTAGATATTCTAACGATCTGTATTTCGAATCGGCGGGAACTATTCTCACACTGATCACATTAGGTAAATATTTGGAGGCAAAATCCAAAAGCCGTACTTCGGATGCATTAACAAAACTGATGGATCTGGCTCCAAAAACAGCTACGGTTCTTCGTCATAAAATGGAAATTGAAATTCCAATCGAAGAAGTTACAATAAATGAAATGGTGGTAGTTCGTCCCGGGCAACGTGTTCCTGTGGATGGTGTCATTATCTCGGGAAATTCATCTGTGGACGAATCGGCACTTACGGGTGAAAGCATTCCGGTATACAAACAAAAAGGCGACACGGTACTTTCGGCAAGCATCAATAAATCAGGATACTTCACGCTCCGGGCAACTAAAGTGGGGAATGATACTACACTTTCGCAAATTATACATTTGGTAGAGCAGGCTTCAGCATCGAAAGCACCTATTTCGCGCTTGGCCGATAAGATAAGCAGCATTTTTGTTCCTGCTGTAATGATTATTTCGGCGGTGTCTATGGTTATATGGTGGTTCATGGGCTATCGGTTCGATTTTGTACTTTCCATTGGTATCGCAGTGTTGGTTATTTCTTGTCCGTGTGCATTGGGATTGG
>JBBIID010000306.1:0-4285 GCA_037446675.1 Paludibacter sp. | reverse complement strand
ATAGATGTTCGGCTCATGGTTCCGACCAAATCCGATTCACCGTTATCCGATGCCAGCACCACCAGCTATTTGGGTCGCGCATTGGAAGCGGGTGTGCGGGTTTACAAATACAAAGAAGGATTCCTGCACAGCAAAGCGATCGTTATAGACGATTTTGTTTCAATAGTTGGTTCGTGCAATTTGGATGAAAGAAGCTTTATGCAAAATTTTGAAGCCAATGCGTTTATCTACGAAAAGAAAACGGCACTGGAACTGAAAAAATTATTCAAATCGGACATAAAGAAATGTGAAGAACTAACCCTTGGAGCTTGGGCAAACAGAAAACGAAAACAAAAGTTGAAAGAATCTTTTGCTAGATTGTTTAGCCCAATCATGTAGCAAATTTTCGGATTATTTTTAGTTGTAAAAATATAATTCTAACATTTGCCTGAGAAGTATTTTTTTGTACTTTTGCAGCACTAAACCATCGGGATGTAGCTCAGCCCGGTTTAGAGTACTGGTCTGGGGGACCAGTGGTCGCAAGTTCGAATCTTGTCATCCCGACAAAAAAGGATACCCGATTTTTCGGATATCCTTTTTTTATTCTATCTCAAATCAAAGCTTATTTTGCAAGCTTTTTTAGATCCATTCTCTTTGTTACGTAACCGTAAATAAGTAATGCAATGGCCGATATAAATCCAATGCCGACAAAAACAAACCAGATATAGTGAGCATTTTCGGTCGCAGCAGCGTATTTGGTGGGCGAACTAAAATTTTTAGGATCGGGACAATATTTCTCCAACAGAAAACCGGAAAGTCCGAAGGCAAAAAGATAAGATACGAACGAATGTAAGTGACTGAATCCTAAGTAAAGTCCTTCTTCGCCCTTTGGCGATTGCAACGAAAAATATTCTAAATATCGTGGTGAAATAAAACTTTCGGCAACGGCCTGCATCGCGATTCCCACAATCATCATAAAAGCTACCGGATGGAGTCCCAGCACATAATCCGATCCGATAAGCGTTCCGAAAGACATCGTTAAAGCCGACAAAGGAATAATCAGCATACCGATGGTCATTGATGTGAGTGCCGTTTGCTTTTTCATAAGTGAAGTAATGAAATTAACCGTAACAAAAACGATCAGTGGATTGACGTTAGCATACCAGCCGGGAGAAGCCTCCACGCCAATCATGCGAATAACATATTTTGGCATGGTGGCATACATCTGGCTTTGCACCATCCAAAAACCACTGATAATTAAAATCAAAACAATCAATCTTCCATTTGACAATACTTTCAATAGACCTTTTCCAATTTCTGCAAAGCTTTTTCCTGCACCTTCGGTTTTCACCGATTTATAAAAGAAGAAAACGGCAATAAGCGCCAAAAATGTCATTCCGGCTGAAACGAAATTAAGATAAACCAAGCCCTGATCACCTAAACTTTTTCTGAGCGGATCGACAACGGTTTTCCCTGTAAAAGCACCGATATTTACCATCATATAAAAAATAGCATAACCACGAGCACGAGTTTCTGAACTTGTTTCACGAGCTACAGTTCCTGAAATAACAGCTTTTATAAACGAGCCACCAATCACAATCAGCACCAAAACCGGAACAATCGACCAACGCAGCCAGCTACTTTCAAGTCCGGAAAAACTGGTTGTCATATCGTATTGCACCAAGCCTGCACTTTCGAGAAAAGTTGGCAACAAACCCAAACCGCTGTAACCTATTGTAAGTAAACCGAAAGCAATCATTATCGCCGAACGGAATCCGATTTTATCGGCATAAGCTCCGGCAAAAGTAGGAAGGAGATAAAGTGTTGCTGAAAATATTCCGGAAATTAAACCCGCTTCGATGTCGGAAAACCCCCAAACATTCGACAGATAGAGAGTAATAACTATGAAAACGGCATAATAGGCCAATCGCTCCAACAATTCAACCGAATTGGCTACCCAAAAAGCTTTTGAAAATTTTGTCATGTATAAAAAACTAATATTAATTGAAAAACAGAGAACAAATATACTTACAAAAGAATTTTTAATTAGTTAACAAAAACCTAATAATCATTAAAGATATAAATAACAAATTCCGTTATTTCATTGTCAATCAATTTGTTTTGGAAGCAATTTAATTGTATTTATTCTATCGGATGTTTTATGAATTTTCACAAGGAAATCGTTAACTTCGACTTGATAATCAGCAAAATAATCTTCGTGCAGATCCTTGGTTATCAATTTAATAAAACGTTTCAACAATAATCCGACTTTGTAATCATAGCCGGATGTTTTCTTTCCAAACATTTTCGGATACTGAGCAAACTGAAGTTGAAGAACATACAAAACAAGATCAGTTTCCAGTTTTTTACTTTTCGTCTCTACCGTAAATTCATTTATTCGTTTCACACACGCACTCAGTTTTTTCACCTGCTTCTTCAGTTCCGTAGCCGCACAATATTCTTTCTTACAAAGCAGATCAATATCCACAATTGCTTCATCAAATAATATCTTTTCTCCATTCTCTTTATCCAGAAAATTTACCAATAAAAACTCGTAATTAAATCGCTTATTTGCCAATTTCAACAACATATTTGTCAATTCCTGTTTTGAAAATTGAGCAAGCTGCTCCTTTAGCAATACTTTATCTTTGGGCATATTCTTAGTTTTACTGAGAAACAAAAAAGCAAGATTTTCCAAACCTTGCTTTTTTATGATATTAAATTCAATTCATCATTTTGTATCCAATATCACGGGCGTACTGTTTTTTCCATTACCCATGATGATCAGTTTAGCATTCGGCGAAGTTGCAATTGCTTTTATCATTTCGTATTGCAATTGTTTATCACTCAATCCCGTACTCATAATCCTCTGATAATCGGCAATTCCCTGAGCTTCCACACGTTTACGTTCCGCTTCCTGTTTTTCTTTTTGCAACACGAAAGTCATTTTCTGCGCTTCCTGCTCCGCATTAATTTTCGATTCGATAGTTGCTTTCACAGAAGGTGGCAAGGTAATGTTTCGTACCAGCAATTGTTCGAGCATCAGACCTCTATCCTTGAAATCTTTTTCAATCGTTTTGAAAATACGAGCCTGAAATTCATCACGTTTGGTTGAATATAACGCCACAGCATCGTAATAGACAGCGTTATCTCTGATTTTGGTGCGGCATATCGGACGGACAATCGTATTACGATAATCAGTTCCAATTTCCTGCAAAATACGCGGCGCTTCGTTTGGAACTACTTTGTATAAAACAGTGAGGTCAATAATCACTTCCAACCCATCGGCCGACAAAACACGAATGGCATCATCGCCTGTTTGCGCTCCCTCATCCATTACACCGGACATGGTGTAATTTTGCGTACGGATATCAAACGTTACTACTTCTACCAAGGGATTTACCACGTTCAAACCGCTTTCCAACGTTCTATCGCTTACTTTTCCAAAAAGTTTCTGAACACCAATTTCTCCCGGTTCAATCTGAACTACAGATGCAATAACAGCTCCAACTACTATCAGCAATACACCAACGATTTTTACCAATCCGGAGTATGGGCTAATAGGAGTATTTGATTTTTTGATATTCAATCCAACTATCAGGACAACAATTCCAATAACAACTAAAGCTATCATAAATTTTAAGTTTAAATTTCTACCTCATAACAAATTGCATTTGACAAATATAAATATTTATTTTGGATTAATTCACATTTCCAACACAAAGCCTTTGAGAAGAAAGTGTATCGACCAGCTTTTCTCTTCAATAAAATTCAAATATTCATTCATTTTCTGTATCTTTGCACTCCCAATAAAAAATTAAGTTATCACTTTAATATACTGACAAGCCGCAACTTGTCTTTTCGAAACAATGACTAATTACAAACGTACCACCGTTACTTCCGCACTACCTTATGCCAATGGACCTGTTCATATCGGGCATCTTGCCGGAGTATATGTTCCTGCTGATATTTATGTCCGTTACCTTCGCCTCAAAGGAGAAGATGTTTTGTTTATCGGAGGTTCCGACGAACACGGAGTGCCTATTACCATAAAAGCTAAAAAAGAAGGCGTTACGCCTCAGGACATTGTGGATCGTTACCACGGCATCATTAAAAAATCGTTCGAAGATTTTGGAATTGCTTTCGATATTTATTCGCGCACAACTTCAAAAGTACATCGCGAAGTTGCTTCCGAAATGTTCAGAACCATAAATGACAAAGGTGGTTTTATCGAGAAAACAAGTGAGCAGTATTACGACGAAACGGCGCAACAATTTCTTGCCGACCGTTATATTACCGGAAAATG
>JBBIID010000305.1:0-4300 GCA_037446675.1 Paludibacter sp. | reverse complement strand
ATTGCAAAATCATTTGCTTCTGCTGGTGCAACTATTGTTTTTAACGATCTTAGCCAAGAAAAAATTGACGAAGCTTTAAAATCGTACAAAGCCGACGGAATTGACGCACATGGTTATGTTTGCGATGTTACCAACGAAGAAGCAGTAAACGCTACCGTTGCGAAAATTACTGAGGAAGTAGGCGTTATCGATATTTTGGTAAATAATGCTGGAATTATCAAACGTGTTCCAATGGTAGAAATGTCGGCAGCCGATTTTCGCCAGGTAATCGACATCGACCTGAACGGGCCTTTCATTGTATCGAAAGCTGTAATTCCTCACATGATTGAAAAAGGACATGGAAAAATCATTAACATTTGCTCTATGATGAGTGAATTGGGTCGCGAAACCGTATCGGCTTACGCAGCAGCTAAAGGCGGTTTAAAAATGTTGACTAAAAATATTGCTTCGGAATACGGTGAATTCAATATTCAATGCAACGGCCTTGGCCCAGGTTATATTGCCACTCCGCAAACAGCGCCTTTACGCGAACTTCAGGAAGATGGCTCACGTCACCCATTCGACCAGTTTATCATTGCAAAGACTCCTGCAGCTCGCTGGGGAACACCCGAAGATTTGCAAGGTCCTGCGATATTCCTCGCTTCTGATGCATCCAATTTCGTAAACGGACATATCCTTTATGTTGATGGTGGTATTTTGGCATATATCGGAAAACAACCCAAATAAATTTATAACGAAATGAAAAAAACAGCATTTTTTCTTTCGGCTTCTCTCCTGTTTGCTACAGGTTTGTTTGCTCAACGCTCCATCGTTGTTTCAAACACACTTGATATAGACCGGAAAGCCGAAATAGTAGAAGTGAAAACATGTGCATTAAAAGCTGATTTTAAAGCAAAATCATACATCCTGAAAAATGAAAAAGGACAAGAAGTAGCTTATCAGGTGATAGCCACTGACAATAACAAACAAGTTCTTATTTTTCAGGCAAATGTAACAGCAAACGGCACATCGACCTATACTTTGACAGAAGGAAAACCCGCAACCGTTAAACCGTTGACTTTTGCAGGATTTATTCCTGAAAGAAAAGATGATTTCGCATGGGAAAACGACATGGCAGCCTATCGTATGTACGGCCCGGCTTTAGCCAACGAAAATCCAAGCAATGGCGTGGACTATTGGGCAAAAAGCACGAAAGACCTTGTGGTAAAACAACGATACAACGATGAGTTAAAAAACGGAATCACTTATCATGTGGATCATGGAAATGGACTCGATTTTTACAAAGTAGCTCACACGTTGGGCTGCGGTGGAATTGCTCCTTTTTCGGGCAACAAACTATGGGTCGGCGATCATTTCGATAGCTACCAAGTATTGGAAAACGGACCGCTTCGTTCTGTTTTCTCACTTACTTACAACGCCGTAAAAGTTGACAATGAAGTTTATAAACAAACCATCACTGTTACTGTTGATGCAGGTTCGTTGCTAAACAAAGCGGAAGTAAAATATTCCGGGAAAGGTAAGAACATGACTTCATTAGCTACTGGAATCTTTTTGCACGACGTAAAAGACAATCTGAAATTCGATCTTGAAAACGGAACTGTGGCGTATGCCGAAAATGCCGTTTCGGATGCCGGAGTTCCTTCCGGACGCAATTATGTGGGTGCTTTTACTCCGCAAAAGAGCATAACAGGAATAAAAGAAATAGACAACCATGCGTTGCTTTTATCGAAATACAAAACAGGTAAGACTTTTACCTATTATTTTGGTGGAGGTTGGAGCAAGTGGCATTTTACGACTGACGAGGCTTGGTTCAACGCTGTAAAAGATTTCAGCCGGACACAAAATAATCCGTTGAAAGTAAAAGTAAAATAAATACTTCCTATCTTATTATCAAAATCCTTGTTTTCGTTGGAGAACAAGGATTTTTTTATTGGTTGAAAATGCGTAATTTTGCAGGGCTTAGAAAACTACGCAAAGCAAAAAAATAGTAAATAGATAAATAGTAAATAATGTATATTCTTCATATAGAAACTTCCACCAACGTTTGTTCCGTAGCTTTAAGCGGAAACGGTCAGTGTCTTTTCAGTAAATCGAATGCCGAAGGAATGAATCATGCCGCTTTATTGAGCGTTTTTATCTCCGAAGCTTTGGAAGCTGCCCAATCACTTTCGGTAAAGCTAGATGCAATTGCTGTTAGTTCAGGACCTGGCTCATACACAGGACTCAGAATCGGTGTTTCCACCGCCAAAGGTTTATGCTATGGTTACGAAATACCGTTGATTGCAGTCAGCACATTAGAAATTATGACTGCCGAAGCGAAAAAGAAAACGCTTTATTTTGCCCAATGATTGATGCAAGACGAATGGAAGTGTACGCCGCATTTTACGACAAGAATGGTAAAATAACCCGTAAAATTGCAGCCGACATCATTGCTGATAATTCGTATTCCGAAATACTGGCAAATCAACCCGTTTATTTCTTTGGGAATGGGTCGGATAAATGCAAATCGAGTCTCACAAGCTCTAACGCCCGTTTTATTGACAACATAGTTCCATTGGCCGAAAATATGATTGAGCTGGCAGAGAAAGCATTTAAAGAAAATAACTTTGTTGACACAGCTTATTTTGAGCCTTTTTATTTAAAGGAATTTCAAACTACCACTCCTAAGAAACTGTCGTAAACGATTTCTCAACAGATTTTTTTTGAACACAAATTACGCAAATCTTCACAAATCCATATTAATTACAAACTATTGACAGGTTTGTTTCTTTTTAATTCTTCTGTGAAAATTTGCGCAATTTGCGTTCTTTTTCTATAATTTTCTTTAGTTACAACTCAAACTCCTGCCCAGATTCCGGAATTTCAATATCGTGCAGGCCGATAGATTTCAATTCATCCCTGTACTTTTGTTGAACATCGTAATCGCCGTGTACCAAAAACGTTTTCTTCACCTGTGCTGCATCCTGACAACTCAGAAACGTTTTCATTTCGTTATAGTCGCCATGGCCGGAAAATGCTTCAATTTTCTCAATAGATGCATTCACTTCGTGCATTTCGCCAAAAATTGAAATAAATCGCAACCCAGGTTCTTGGATTCTCGCTCCGAGCGAACTTGGCGTACAGTAACCAACCATCAAAATAGTATTGCGCCAGTTGGAAATGTTATTCGCAATATGATGCTTGATTCTTCCCGCTTCGGCCATTCCCGACGACGAAATAATTATACAAGGATCTTGATAATCATTCAGCGCCTTCGATTCGTCGACATTTTTGATATAATGTAGCGAATTGAACCCAAACGGATCGGGATCGTATTTGAGTACACTTCTCACTTCCTCGTTCATTCCGTCGGCATGCATACGGAAAATATCGGTAGCATTTACCGAGAGCGGACTATCCACAAACACATCGATTTTAGGGAGCAATCCTTTATTATACAGATCGTTTAGCACAAATACAATTTCCTGCGTACGTCCAATAGAAAACGAAGGAATAATTAATTTTCCACCTTTTGTTACACAAGTTTCTTCCACAATTCTCAGCAAATCATCTTCCGTATCTTTATCGGCAGGGTGTAAACGATCGCCGTAAGTCGATTCGGTAATCAAATAATCGCATTGCGGAAATGCGGTAGGCGGATGAAGAATGCGGTTGTGCTGACGACCAATATCGCCTGTGTAGGCCAAATGAACTTTTTCACCATTTTCCAGCAATTCCAAATTTACCACTGCCCCACCCAACATGTGTCCTGTGTGCGTGAATTTTACGTTTATCTGATCGTTGATGTAAAAGCGGCGATCGAATGGAACACCGATAAATAGCTCCATACATTTTTCGGTATCATCCTGATTGTATATCGGTTGAACAGGAGGTAATCCCTGTTTCATTCGTTTTTTGTTGAACCATTTATTATCCAATTCCTGAATATGTCCGCTATCGGCCAACATAATAGCACAAAGATCGCGGGTGGCATTTGTACAAAGCACCGAACCACGAAAACCTTCGCGATACATGTATGGAATCAGACCTGAATGATCGATATGCGCATGCGAAAGAATAAGATAATCGATAGTAGCCGGATCGAACATTAAATTCCGGTTCATAGCTTCCGTTTCCAATCCTTTTCCCTGAAACATTCCGCAGTCGAGCAATATTTTTTTCCCTTCGTTTGTCGTTATCAAATGTTTACTTCCCGTCACTTCACGCGCTGCACCAATAAATTTGATTTTCATGATTGTATTCTATTTTAAGCGTTAATTTTTTGTCAAAGCTACAAATTCCATTCAACAATTCCAATCAT
>JBBIID010000304.1:0-4303 GCA_037446675.1 Paludibacter sp. | reverse complement strand
TGAATGCCGGATTTGTGTTGTTGCGCAAACCGGGAAAATTACCTGCTGAAACATTCAGAGTAAATTACGATTTGGAATACGGTACCGATTCATTGGAAATCCACAAGGATGCTATTTCTGAAGATGATGTTGTGTTATTACACGACGATTTGTTGGCAACCGGTGGAAGTGCTAATGCGGCATTGGAATTGTTGGAGAATTTTACACACAATGGCGTTTTTGTTAGCTTTCTAATAGAACTCGAATTTTTAAATGGTCGCCCACGTTTGCAGGGAGCGCAGGACATTCATTCGTTAATTAAATTTTAATTTTTAAACGCAGAGAATCAGGAGTTTGTCGCAGAGAAAAGTTTTCTCTGCACACTTTGCGAATTTTTTGCGAACTTTGCGTTGAAGTATGGAAAAACTTACGTTGATTAAAGTCGGAGGAAAGATTGTGGAAGAACCGCAATCGTTAAAACAGTTACTTTCCGATTTTTCCAAGATAAAAGGTCATAAAGCGTTAGTGCATGGTGGTGGACGTTCGGCAACTGCTATTGCTGCTAAACTTGGTATTGAGAGTAAGATGGTAAACGGCCGTCGTATTACGGATGAAGAAACGCTGAAGGTTGTAACCATGGTTTATGGCGGTTTGGTGAACAAGCAAATTGTAGCCGGATTGCAGGCTTTGGGACTAAATGCTCTTGGGCTTACCGGTGCCGATCTGAATTATATGCGTTCGGAAAAACGTCCGGTAGCGGAAGTCGATTATGGCTTTGTAGGCGATGTAAAAGAAGTAAATGCCGGAATTTTGGCTGATTTGATTGCAAAAGATGTGATTCCCGTTTTGGCTCCCCTCACCCATGATAAAGAGGGAAATATGCTGAATACAAATGCCGACACTATTGCCGGAGAAGCAGCAAAAGCATTGTCTCATTTTTTTGATGTGACTTTAATGTATTGCTTCGAGAAAAAAGGAGTGCTGAAAGATGAGAACGATGACGAAAGCGTTATCGCAGAAATTACTCCTCAGGTTTTTGAAAAATATGTTGCCGAAGGTGTGATTAGTGGAGGAATGATTCCAAAACTTGAAAACTCGTTCGAAGCAATTAACTCAGGCGTAGAGCAGGTAGTAATTACTCGAGCCGATTTACTGAATTCCAATACAGGCACAATCATTAAGCTATAAATTTATTGATTATGAAAAAACCATTTTCATTATTTGTCATGCTATTCTCTCTGATAAATTTGATGACAGCGCAAGAAGAAATTAAACTTTATCCGAATGGGCCGAAAGAAAGTAACGAGCTTAATAAACAAGAAAGTTTTAGAGATAAAGAGTTTATTATCGACATTTCGGATGCACGCATGTACGCATATCCGGCACCAAAAGATAAAGCCAATGGAACAGCGGTTATTATTTGTCCCGGAGGTGGGTATTCTGGTGTTTCGCAAATAAAAGAAGGTTCGGAGTTTGCAAAATGGTTTAACGACTTAGGCGTTACTGCTTTTGTGTTGTATTACCGTATGCCTAACGGACATTTTAAAATTCCGTTGGAAGATGCACAAACTGCGTTTAAAATAGTACATAAGCGTGCTAAAGAGTGGGGAGTTGACAAAAATAAAATTGGAATTATGGGTTTTTCTGCCGGCGGACATTTAGCTTCAACGGTTGGAACTCATTTCAAAAACAAACAACAACGCCCGGCATTTATGATTTTGGGATATCCTGTAGTGACAATGCTGGACTTAACGCATGGTGGTTCCCGAAATAATTTATTAGGGAAAAATCCAACAGAAGAATTAAAAAAATATTATTCTAACGAATTGCAAGTTACTAAGAAAACGCCACCTACATTTATCGTTCATGCAATTGATGATAATGTGGTGCCTATTGCAAACAGCGAAAATTTACTGAAAGCGTTGCAGGAAAAAGGTGTTTCTGCCGAGTTGCACAAATTTGACGTTGGTGGTCATGGTTTTGGAATGCGCAAAAGAGGAATTCCTGCTGATAACTGGCCAGATTTGCTGAAAGAGTGGTTGAAAAAACAGAAACTGATCGACTAAAAACGAATAAACCTGAAATATCTTAACCAGAAAATGAATGATGTTATGAATTCAGAACTAACAAACGATGCTGTTGCGTTGCTTCAACAAATGATAGCCATTCCTTCATTTAGCAGGGAAGAAACCTCAGTAGCCGATTTTTTGGAAAGATACATCGAAATTAAAGGGTATGTGGTTTCCCGCAAAGGCAACAATGTTTGGTTGTTGAGTCCGGGATTCGATCCTTCGCGGCCTACAATTTTACTCAACTCGCATATCGATACAGTAAAACCGGTAGCGGGTTGGGTGCGCGATCCTTTTTCTCCAACTATCGAGAATGGGAAATTATACGGATTGGGAAGCAATGATGCAGGAGCTAGCGTAGTAACGTTGCTTCATGCATTTTTTCACCTTGTTCAGCAGCAACAAACTTACAATCTGATATTTGCTGCAAGTGCCGAAGAAGAAGTTTCCGGTAAAAATGGTATTGAAAATCTATTGGCAGAGTTGCCCAAAGTTGATTTTGCGATAGTCGGAGAACCGACTCAAATGAATCTGGCTGTTGCGGAAAAAGGATTGATGGTGTTGGACTGTGTTGCCAACGGAAAAGCCGGACATGCAGCCCGCAATGAAGGTGAAAATGCCATTTACAACGCGTTGAAAGACATTGATTGGTTTCGGAATTATGAATTCGAAAAGAAAACTGATCTGCTTGGTCCGGTAAAGATGACGGTAACTCAAATCAATGCAGGTACGCAACATAATGTGATTCCTGATAAATGCTCATTTGTGGTCGATATCAGAAGCAATGAAATGTATTCGAATCAGGAAATACTGGACGAGGTGAAACGTAACGTTTCATGCGAGGTAACTGCCCGTTCGACCCGTTTAAGTTCTACAGCTACGCCGCTTGAACACCCAATTGTAAATAAAGGGAAATCATTGAAACGAAAATTGTTTGGTTCACCAACGCTTTCCGATCAGGCATTATTGAATTTTCCTAGTGTAAAAATAGGACCAGGCGAATCGTCACGTTCTCATACGGCTGACGAATATATTCTAATTAACGAAGTCGGCGAAGCAATTGATATTTACATTGAATTGCTGGATGGTTTGAAGTTATAAGTAAAACCCATAAATACGAAAAACGGAGTACAATTCAATTGTACTCCGTTTTTTTATACTCAAAGATATTTTTTATTTGATAGATTCTAATGCTTTTGCAATCGCTTTTTGAATACCTTCAGCGTTCTTCCCTCCTGCCGAAGCGAAGAATGGTTGGCCGCCACCGCCACCCTGAATTTCTTTGGCAGCTTCGCGTGCAATGTTTGTCGCATTCAATCCGGTAGCAACCAAATCGTCGCTCAACAATACGGTTAACGACGGCTTGCCATCGACCACACATCCGGCAACAAAATACAGTTTCTCGCTTAACACATTGCGAATTTGGAATGCCAACGTTTTAACCTGATCGGCAGCTAAATCACCTTCGAAACGAATCACTTTTGTACCGCTTACTTCTTTAGCTTCTGAAATTAATTTATCGCGTAAAGCTAAAATCTGTGTATGTTGGAATGCTTCAATTTTCTTACGGAGGTCAGCAGCTTCTTCTGCCAGTTTTTTAATGGCAACTAATACATCCGGTGCATTGTTCAATACTTCTTTGGCTTCTGCCAAGGTGTCTTGTTGTTTGTCAAGTAAATCTTCCACCGCTTTGCCTGTAATAGCTTCGATACGACGAATACCAGCAGCAATTGAGCTTTCGGCAACAATGCGTACCAATCCGATATTTCCGGTTGAACTTACGTGTGTTCCCCCACAAAGCTCGATAGAGTCTCCAAACTGGATAACACGAACGGTTTCACCGTATTTTTCGCCAAACAAAGCCATTGCGCCCATTGCTTGAGCTTCTGCAATCGGAGTTTCGCGACGTTCCTGCAATGGATAATTTTCGCGAATTTTTTTGTTTGCCAACATTTCTACTGCACGAATTTCTTCTTTACTCATTTTCTGAAAATGCGAGAAGTCGAAACGTAACGATTCAGGACTTACGAACGAACCTTTTTGCTCAACGTGTGTGCCCAATACTTCGCGCAGAGCTTCGTGGAGTAAGTGAGTAGCCGAGTGATTGCATTCGGTAGCTTTACGTTTCTCAACGTCAATTACAGCTGTAAACGATTCGGTTACGTCAGCAGGTAATTTTTTAGCAATATGTACCGCTAAATTATTTTCTTTTTTTGTATCGATAATTTCAATCGTTTCGTTATCCGATTTCAGAA
>JBBIID010000303.1:0-4307 GCA_037446675.1 Paludibacter sp. | reverse complement strand
TATCAGGCAGCAATAAATCAGCAAGTAGAATTTCCGCTGAATGTACTATTATTCAGGTACGATACGCCAAAATTTTTGAGAATATATCCCGGTAATGTAAATATGATGCATCAGCTTGAGAAAGGGTTGTATAGAGTTATTGTATTTTATCCCGGAGCAAATTATCAAGTGGTTGATTCTGTAAGTATAAAAGTAAATGGATTGAACTATTGCAGAATTCTTCAATCCGATATTGTTCCAAAAGATTCATTTAGTCTTAATGTGAGTGACTTGATAGAAAAAAACTTATTTAGACCAACTCCAAGTCCTTTTTCCGAAAATTATGAATTATCAACTGTTTATAATCAATATCAGCAAAAATATGCCTACGATGGTGTTGGTAGCACAATTTCGGGAGTAGTATATGAAGAAAGCACAAAAGAACCAATAATTGGAGCTACAATTAACATTAAGGGAACAAGCTATGGAACAGTTACTAATGTAAAAGGAGAATATTCAATCAAAATACCGTCAGATAAACATATTTTAGTGATATCGTATGTTGGTTTTAAACCAGAAGAAATTGATTTGCAAAGATCAAATACGACAGCCATTGGTTTAAAGGAGGATTATAATGCACTTGACGAAGTCGTTGTAGTGGGCTATGGAGTACAAAAAAAGTCAAATCTGACAGGTGCTGTTTCTACTATAAGAACATCAGATGTTATGGGAGGTATTTCGGCTATAAGTGGAAATATTAATCAGGCATTGCAGGGAAAAGTAGCTGGAATTGATGTTAGTAGCGGAACTAATATAAGAATCAGAGGGCAAGCATCGATAGGATTTGAAAAAACGCCACTTTTTATTATTGATGGCAATGTCTTTACAGGCAATATAAAAGATTTGGATCCTGCTCTTATTGACAATTTAGAAGTTTTAAAGGATGCTACTGCCACTGCAATTTACGGTTCGCAGGGAGTAAATGGTGTGGTGCTCATCACTACTAAACCGGGAACTTTTAAAACTGCTGATATTGCCAATTTAAAAGGGGAGGATTATGAGGATTCTTTCTTTATTGAGGCATCAAAAGCCAGTTCTATTCGTGAAAATTTTTCTGATTATGCTTATTGGCAACCTCGTTTAACTACTGATAAAAATGGTAAAGCCTCTTTTGATGTCACTTTTCCGGATAATGTAACAAGCTGGGATACATTTGTTTTAGGTATGAACGACAAAAAACAAGCTGGACAAACATCAAGCAGTATTAAGTCTTATAAACCTGTTATGGCACAATTAGCAGTGCCTTCGTTTGTTTTGGAATCGGACACTATGTATGTAATTGGAAAATCATTAAATTATTCACCTGATTCAATAAATGTAACAACAAGCTTTGAGGTTGGAGACAAGAAAGTGTTTGATAAACAACAAATTGTTGTGAATTCAATCCTCGATACTTTACAAATTATTGCTCCAGATGATTCAATTAAAGTTCGTTACGCGCTAACAAAACAAGATGGATATTTTGATGGCGAACAAAGAAGAATTCCAGTTTTTAAATTGGGATTGGAAGAGACAAGAGGCGATTTCCATATTCTTGATAAGGATACAACCATTACCAGCGATTTTGATCCGCAGTTAGGAGATGTAACTCTCTATGCGCATGCTGATTATCTGAATGTAGTAGAAGATGACATTAGTAAATTGATAACTTATCAATACAATTGTAACGAGCAGATAGCTTCGAAACTAAAAGCTTTATTAGCCGAGAAGTTAATTGCAACATATAAAGGAAAAACATTTAAGAATGATGATAAGATTGAGCAGCTGATTCGTTTGTTGATAAAAAATAAAAACACGAAAGAATTGTGGGGCTGGTGGAAAGATTCAGAAACACATTATCCATTTAGCGTTTATATTTTGGATGCTTTAAATAGTGCAAAATCGCAAGGTTTTAAAGTTGACGTTGATGAAAAAAGACTATCTGAAATGCTCATATATGAACTTGATAAAAATGGTTTGTCAGATATTTCTAAAAGTCTCGCTATTCTTAAAATTCTAAAATCGTTCAATGGGACTGTGAATTATCAATCATATCTCCATAAAATAGAGTACTCAAAAGATTTAAGTTTTAATAATTATTTAAAGTTAATTGAATTAAAGCAAATCTGCGGCTTGAAGTATACAAGAGATACACTTGACAAATTTCAACAAAAAACACTTTTCGGAAATATCTATTATTCTGATAAATCGAAAAAGCAAGATTTGGAAGACAATGATATCCAAAACACATTAATTGTTTACCGGATATTAAGAAATGAAATCCAACTAAATGATTCAGTTTTATCTAAAATGAGACTTTATTTTCTGGAAGCAAAACAAAGTCATGGATGGCGAAATACATATGAGTCAGCTCAAATTTTAGGAACTATTTTACCTGATTTACTGAAAAATAACAAGAAATGGGAAAAGTCAACTTTGAAATTTACTGGTGATCTGAGTATAACGGTAAATGAATTTCCATTTGAAACAAAATTAAGCGCAAATTCTAAAATAACTATTATAAAAAGTGGCTCTGATCCAATCTATCTGACAACTTACCAGCGCGAATGGAACAAAAATCCAAAACGAAAAGTTGATGATTTTAGAATTAGCACTCATTTTGAAAGTAATACTTTGCATTTGAAAGCGGGCAAGCCAATAAAGCTTATTGTAGATTTGGAAGTTAAAAAAGATGCCGATTATATAATGCTAAATATTCCTATTCCGGGTGGATGTTCATACGGAGATAAACCAAATTATTATAAAAATGAGGTTCATCGTGAGTACTTTAAAAATCAAACCGGAATTTTTTGTCAGAAACTAAAACAAGGAAGTTATACTTTCGAGATAAATTTGATTCCTCGTTTCAATGGCATATATACTTTAAATCCAGCGAAAGTAGAATTAATGTATTTTCCCACATTTAATGCAAATAATGAAACGAAAAAGGTGATTGTCAATTAATTTATTTTTTAATTTTTTATTCAGCTAAATTAGTGGTAATTTTGCGAGACTTTTGTGCGGCAAAAACATTACAGCTTTACTTTTGTTTTGTTTAAGTTGTAATATCGTATTTAATGAAAAAAAATATACTTTCTTTCGTTATAATTGCATGCTCGATATTAAAAGCTTATGCATTGCCTGTCGATTCTATCTCTACAACTTATAAGGATGGAATATTTACGACGCAGTATTTGACCAAAACGAAAGTTTCAGGTCAGGTAATTAGTGCTGTAACAGATGATTTGATAACTGATTTTCATAATTCGTCCACACATTTGTTCGATTGGGCATTGAAGGATTTAGGATTGCAGAACGAAGGGAATGAACTGATTATTATTTTAAAATCTTCATTTCACGACGTAAAAACCAATATCACTCATGGGCTATTCGATATTGAAGTCCCTTATTTCACAACTTTCAAGGATGTGAAAGTAGATGCTATAGTGTCGAAAGCAATCAATAACGGGGTCACTAAGGTGTCGGCTAATATAATTTATTCGAGTCTGATGTTAAATAACGGGCAGGCAGTTTTGTATATTATTCCGCAAAAAAACAATGAATTGTATTTTTATACGACCGTAAATATCAAATTCGGTTGGTTCTTTAATATTTTTATAACCAAACGTCGATACAAAAGTATTGTAGAATGGAGAGTGAAAAAGTTTACAGAAAACATGAAGCAGGAGTGTGAACAAAGGGAAATGAAATTAATTACAAAACAGATGTAACACTGGAACAAACTCAGTAATATGGGGAAAAAAAATATCCTGATTGTATCTTTTTGTGTAATTTTCTTCGGAACGACAATAGCTTCGGTAAAGGACTCTATTTCTACAAGTTATAAAGATGGTAAATTTAAAAGTTATTGTCAGATTTGGGTGAATGCCTCTGATAGCATAACCGATGCTGTAGCGAGTGATTTTAATTCGGAGATGGAAACCGATTTCCAAAAGCTTTTTGGTTGGGCATTGAAAGGTCTCAGACTTCAGGGTGAAAAAGGAGGATTAATTCTATTTAAATATAAGTCCAGTTCATATAATAAGGAAACTCACACCATCAGGGGAATTGGAGACGTGATTGTTCCTTCCATCATGACTGTACCAAATGTTATTGTTGATTGCAGAATAACCAAATTAAAGCAATCAACGGGCAAAGAACAGACGTATATTAACATGGTGTATTCGAATACTTTCCTTAAAACAATGACAGGAAAGTTTCAGATCAAACCAGCGAATGCTAAAGGTTGCTGGTTTATTCTCGAAACTTATTCCAGTTTTGGCTGGTTT
>JBBIID010000302.1:4027-4311 GCA_037446675.1 Paludibacter sp. | reverse complement strand
CTCAAATTATTTTAATTTTATTAGCTTTCATGATTATAACGGAACTAACAATGTTCGCGGAGTTTGGGAATTTAGGCGGATTGCCGCAGCCAAGGGATTTGGCAACTTACCGGTATATGTCGACGAATGGGCTGCTTCAACAGGAAACGACGAAAGACATTATACGTATAAAGCCATTGCTTTTGTTGGCAGAACATTAATCGATTGTTTACAGGTAAATGCCGGTTCATATTATTATCAATTCACCGATAGTTGGAACGTATTGCCTCATTATTATTTCACGT
>JBBIID010000302.1:270-4013 GCA_037446675.1 Paludibacter sp. | reverse complement strand
GATTGTAGGCACTCTCATGCCACAGGCAAAAACATTCAGAGCATTGAAAAATGCAAAATCGCTGGCAGCAGGAGTTAATGTAAAACCAACATATTTCAGCAACTTAACCAATGCCATAGGGTTAAAAAACAAAGACAACAAGCCCACTATTTTGCTCGATAATGAGACTGATAATAACAAAACAATAAATGTCATTTTCAGGAATGTAAACATAAATTCAGGTGGTACAGTAAAAATGTACCTTGCTTCTGAGAGTAATGATGGAGCCACGGCAACCAATGTATCGTACACATCGGAAACTAACGAGGTAAGAGCAACAATTATATTGCCGAGATATTCGTTTGCAGCATTGGTTATAGATAATTCAACAATCCCAAGTTTGACCAACTTCGCTTTAACATCAACAGTCAGCGTTTCAGGTTCTGTTGCGTCCGATCAGGTTGGTCCTATGGCCAATGATAACAATTTAGAAACAAAATGGTGCTCGAATAATAGTTCTAAATGGATTCAATTTGATCTTGGAAGTGTAAAAACTGTCGGAACCGCAATAATACATCATGGTGCCAGTCGCGAGAAATTTTATGGAGGTTACAATACAATTGATTTCAATTTGCAAGCTAGTAGTAACGGAAGTACATGGCTGACTGTAGCAAATGTATCGGGCAACACCAGCGATATTACCATCCATAATTTGAACGTATCTATGCGATATTTCAGAATGAACATAACCAATGGAGGTTCGGACAATGTGGCAAGGATATTCGAAATAGAACTATTAAGTGGAACGGGAACTTCCATCACCTACTACAAAGTTCAGAATCGTTGGCAAAGCACTTATATGAATAACGAAACAAATAACGGGAAAGCAGATATCGGAACATTGGGGAATTCTAATTGGTGGAGTGCTCAATGGGAACTGGAGGATACAGGAGATAGTTATATAAGACTCATAAATAGAAGTACAGGGAAAATTCTTCACATGGAAAATAATCTTGGCTATGTACAAGCTACTGCGGGTGACCCCAATTGGTGGAGTGCACAGTGGCAGATAGAAGATACAGGCTGGGGTGGTTATGTACGATTAAAAAACAGATGGAGTGGACAATATATGCAGGTAGGAAATCTCGGAAACCCAGATTGGAATAGTGCACAATGGCTATTATTGCCTCAAAATACCTCAACTATTGCTGCGATTAAAACTGATATCAAGGATCAAAATATATCCGAACTTAATGTTTATCCAAATCCGTCGAGAGATGGGAAGTTCAATGTCCGTTTTCAAGATTATAATGAGAACAACGAAATGTCGATTGCAATCATCGACATAAATGCGAAAACCGTCTACAAAAAAAATGTCACTACAAATAAAGAAATCGCTTTAAATACAGGCTTACCAAAAGGAATATATTTATTGAAGATAACATCAACCACAGAATCATTTACACGGAAAATTGTAATTCAATAATCAAAATAGACAATATCTACTTATTCGACAAAAAATCAAATTAGAAATGAAAATCAGACTCTCACTTATTTTCTTTTTTTTAGGTATCATCCAACTTCAGGTTGTAGGGCAAATATCATTCGGAGAATCAACAAAAATAAATGATTCGTGGCTGTTTAGTAATAGCGATTATTTGGATGAGTTCAATTCCAAAGCAAACGAGAAAAATTGGCATGAAGTGCATTTACCACATGATTGGAGTGCAGAAGGCATTCACAGTCCCAATTTATCTAGCTGTACAGGATATTTGCCCGGTGGTGTTGGATGGTATAAAAAAAACATCTCCATACCTATTTCCGATAAAGGGAAACAAATTTACATTTATTTCGGAGGCGTGTATTGCAATAGTGAGGTCTGGATTAACGATCATTTGTTGGGCAAGCGACCAAATGGATATATTTCATTTTCGTACGATATGACTCCTTATATCAGATGGGGAAAAGAGAATACTATTCTGGTAAAAGTAGATCATTCCAAATCAGCCGATTCTCGCTGGTATACCGGTTCCGGCATTTATAGGGATGTTTACTTGGTAAAAGCCAATCCTATTCATATCAATCAATGGGGAACAGCCTGTATTTTAGAAAAAGTAACAAAAAAACAAGCTATTCTCCATATAACAACGAAAGTAAAAAATACTACGGGTAATTATGTCAAGGTTAAAGTATTGCAGGAGATAACAAAAAAAGGAGATGCTCAACCTGTGACCTCGGCTAAAAAAGAGATTAAAATATCTCCTAATACATGCCAAAATGCCAGTATTGAACTAAGAATTTCCGATCCATTACTTTGGTCGTTAAAAACTCCAACTCTTTACGAAGTAAAAACAACAATTTTTTATAGAGGGAAAGAAATTGATCGTAATGTTTTTTGCACTGGAATTCGAACTGCAACTTTTGATCCCAACAAAGGATTTTTCTTAAATGGAGAAAACCTAAAATTGAAAGGAGTTTGTTTACATCATGATGCCGGAGCATTAGGTGCTGCTGTTCCAAAACAAATTTGGAAAGAACGTTTAATCAGACTGAAAGAATTGGGGTGCAATGCGATCAGAACAAGTCACAATCCACAAGCTGACTGCGTATACGATATATGTGATGAGATCGGGTTATTGGTAATGGATGAAGCCTTCGATGAGTGGGAATTTCCCAAAAGAAAGTGGATAGAAGGCTGGAATGTTGGAAAGCCCGGATACGATGGATATGCAGAATACTTCAATGAATGGGGAGAAAAAGATATTACCGACATGGTAGAGATGCATAAAAATCATCCTTCCATTATAATGTGGAGCATCGGTAATGAAGTAGATTATCCGAATGATCCGTATTCACATCCTATTCTCGACAAAGAAGGCATCGACCAAAAAGCTGTTATCGGATATAAACCGAATCAACCCGATGCAAGCAGATTAAGTATTATTTCAAAAAAACTAGCTGATTGTGTCAGAAAAGTTGACACTTCCCGTCCCGTTACAGGTGCTTTGGCAGGAGTTGTTATGTCTAATTATACCGATTATCCTTTTGTATTGGATGCTACCGGTTACAACTACACCGAAAGCCGCTACAAACTGGATCATGAGAAATATCCTAAACGTGTATTGTATGGAAGCGAGACAAGACACGAACTCGGTTATTGGGAAGCCGTAAAAAACGACAACTTTGTGGCCGGCCAATTCTTATGGACAGGATTTGATTATCTTGGTGAAGCCGGTCCATGGCCTTCACGCGGCTTTTCAAGTGGATTGTTTGATCTGGCCGGTTTTAAGAAACCATTAGGGTATTACCGAGAAAGTTTATGGTCGGACAAACCTATGATTTATATTTCGTCAATGCCTGCTTCTAAAAACAGTCTTCTTTACGATTTAGCCGAAAACTGGAACTACAAATCGGGAGAGAAAGTGAAAATTGCATGTTTTACTAACTGCGAAAAGGTAAAAATAGAGGTAAATGGGAAAATGATCGATCAACATCCTGCGATAGACCCTAACACAGGAGGAATATACTGGGAAATTCCGTTTGAATCTGGAATTGTAAAGGCAACCGGCTACATAGCGAATAAAACTGTTGCATCTTACAGAATTCAAACATCAGAACAACCTGCTTCAATTCTTTGTAAGTCTGATGTCGGTACTTTAAACGGTAAAGACGATGTAGCTCAAATCGAACTCTCTTTGATTGACAAAAATGGCATTCCGGTATTTTTATCCGACAACGAAATAGCATGCAAAATAAAAGGCCCT
>JBBIID010000302.1:0-250 GCA_037446675.1 Paludibacter sp. | reverse complement strand
CCCTGCACGATTATTGGGACTAGAGAATGGGAACATGTCGGATATGGTAAGTCACAAAAGCAATAAACTTCGCGTTTATCAAGGGCGATTAACAGCTTATATCCAATGCACAGAAGATGCTGGAAGTATTGTTGTCGAGTTTAGTTCCAATTGGCTAAAAACTGACAAAATATCTTTCGAAATCAAAAAATAAGAAAAGAAAAAGTCTGTTTATATTATCAATAAAAATTTGATTATTAATTTTATAAAC
>JBBIID010000301.1:2527-4341 GCA_037446675.1 Paludibacter sp. | reverse complement strand
GCTTCTCTAATTGCGTTTTCAGATTGATTAATAAATTACTCTCGCTATTTATCAAAACATACTTATATCCTATTTTTTGTAATAAAGTGAGTAATTGTTCTTCTAGAACTTGTTCGCTCTGTATAGCCATTTTTTTGTGAATTAGATTTTAAAGGTTCAAAGTTAACGTTTTTTATTTAATCTTAAAAGGATGTTTAAATACTAACAGTGATACATATATGATTGTAAATAAAGAATAGATTTACACATCCTTTTAAAAATTAATCCTAATTTTCTATCTTAAGGTTTTCAACATTTGTTCAATGGCTTTTTTCTTTTGTTCCATGTTGGGATGCACATAGAGGTTTAATGTGGTGCTAATGTTTGAATGCCCAAGCAAAACGCTCACTGTTTTATAATCGCAATTACTTTCGATGCAACGTGTAGCGAAACTATGACGGAGACCATGAAATTTCAGTTTGGGTATATCCAATTCTTTCATGAAGTTTTCGTAATAGCTACGGTAGGTGCGTGGTTCTGTGGGTTTGGCATCGTTGGTAAGTACGAAAAATGAATTGTTTACAATCTTCTTAATGGGTTTTAGTATTCTCAATAAATCTTTGCTTATGGGGATGTCTCGAATGGAGTTTTTTGTTTTCGGAGTATCCAGTACAAGTTCAGTTTTGCGGACACCATCTTCCACAGTATAAATTCGCTGTATGGTTCGTCTTACGCTGACAATACCTGTGTTGACATCGATATCTTCCCAAGTAAGGGCACAGATTTCGCCAATGCGCATGCCAGAACTCAAACAAATATATACGCCTAAGTTCCGAAAAGTGAAATGTGCCTGTATATAATTCATTATTTTTTTCTGATTAGTTCGGCTTAATACTTCGAGTTGAGGATTTTCCCGTTCGGTAGGGAACTGAATGTCGAACTGCTGGTGCTCTATCCATTTGTTTTTAGCTCCGAATTTCAAAATCATCTTTAGCACAATGAGCATGTCTTTTATGGTTTTCTGACTTAATCCTTGTTCCAGTTTTTTCAAAACAAATGTCTGAACACTTGTTTCCTCAATAGCCTCGTAATCTCCGAAAACGGGAAGTAAATGATTTTCAATTAACAGCATATAAGCCGCATAACTCGATTTTTTGACGTACTGTTTTTTGTCTTCTCTCCATAATTTCACGATCTCTGAAATGTTTTTTTGTTTGTCCATTTTTACTTTTGATTTAGTTTATACTAATTTTTCTCAAAGGTAATTCATTAAAGATTTGAAATCCTTAAATCCCTAAGGTTCCAAATTTAAGATTTCCGGAATTTGATGGGGAGTGGGAAGAATACAAGTTAAGTGATATTGCGGAAATTATAGGAGGAGGGACACCTGACACTAGCAAAGAGGCGTATTGGAATGGAGAAATTCAGTGGTTTACTCCAACAGAGATTAAAGCAGATTATGTTTCAAAAAGCCAGAGAACAATTAGTAACTTGGGATTAAAAAAATCGTCGGCAAGACTTTTGCCTAAAGGAACCATATTGCTAACAACAAGAGCAACTATTGGAGATGCTGCAATTACAACGCAAGAATGTTGTACTAATCAAGGATTTCAGTCGTTAATTGTTCGAAAATGCAATAATATATTCGTTTTCAATTGGCTTAAAACGATAAAAAATGAATTAATCAAGAAAGCAAATGGTTCTACTTTTTTAGAAATAAGCAAAAATGAAATTGGAGGTACTTTAATTAAACTTCCCTCATTTCCTGAGCAATCAAAAATCAGTGGCTTTTTAAGTCTTATTGATTGCCGTATAGAAAAATCTATCAAAATAAT
>JBBIID010000301.1:0-2517 GCA_037446675.1 Paludibacter sp. | reverse complement strand
GAGGGTTTAAAATCATTGAAAGCCACTTTAAGTAAAAAAATATTCTCTCAGGAATTTAGATTCAAAGATGAAAATGGAGAAGATTTTCCCGATTGGGAAATAAAAACGCTGGGAGATGTGGCAGTACGTATGACTTCAAAAAATAAGCTCAACAACAAAAATGTACTTACTATATCAGCTCAATATGGCTTAATTAGTCAACTCGAGTTTTTCAATAAATCGGTTTCTGCCAAAGATTTAACAGGTTATTACTTATTGAAAGAAAATGACTTTGCGTATAATAAGAGTTATTCATTTGGTTATCCAATGGGCGCTATAAAAAGACTCAAACGCTACTCTGAAGGAGTTGTTTCTACTCTTTATATCTGCTTCCGATTTGGGTCTAAAGTTAATCTTAGCTTTATGGAACAATATTTTGAAGCAGGTATACAAAACTCTGAAATTGAAAAGGTAGCACAAGAAGGTGCACGAAATCATGGATTGTTAAACATTGGAATAAATGACTTTTTCAATATCAATCTGGTCCTTCCATGTTATTACGAACAAAAAAAGATTGCTGACTTTTTATCTGGAATCGACGAGAAACTCGAATTTGAAATATCCCTATTACAACAATTTAAACTACAAAAACAATACTTCTTAAGTCAAATGTTTATATAAACATGTTTTTCAGTAAATAGGCTTTCTGATTTTTGTATAGTTGCAATATTTTCTTTTCTGTTTCTATCTTTGAAGCAAAAACAGTTAGAAAATTGGCAATGTAGGTCTGTTCTAAATCGCATGGAACGCTAACTAAACACTCTCCGATTTCTCCTAAGTTGATTTTTTTAGGGAAAGCGACGTGTATAGTTCTATTCCATAATTCGCTCTGAAATTTATCAGTAGCAAAATAATGTGCTAAGTACTCTGAATTATAAAATTCGCTTTGTTTTATTAAGGCTAAGCTAACATAAAACGATGCCTCTGCTTCCCAATCAATGTATCGAACTGTTCCAATATCTCCAATTCGAGTCATTAATATATCTCCCAGTTCGATTTTTACACGTTTATTTTCCCTTTCAAAGACCTCTTTAGATATGTATTTTGTATTTGTGAAATTGTTTGCTGTAACATTTTCTACACTGAAGAATGGTATTCCGTTATCAACATAATTTGGTGTTTGATGTGTTCCATCAAATATTTTAGCGATTTCTCCTAATTTTTTTACTTCCCAATCGGGAAAATCTTCTCCATTTTCATCCTTAAATCTAATTTGTTGCTTAAATATTTTTTCTCTAAGATTTTGAATTAAGGTTTCGAGTTGGTGTATTATTTTGTTTTGGCATTGTATGCGCTCATCAATCAGTGATAGGAAAGAAGCAATTTGGGTTTGTTCGGGAAGAGATGGAACTAATATATTCCAACTTTCAATTGTCCCCTTCGTAATGTGTATAAGAGCAAACCCATTAGAGCTATTCGTTTTAATTTTTTGTGTTTGTTCATCCAGTGTATAAAACAAATATTTAGATAAAATACATTTATGTGGTAGCACTCTCCAAATATGATAATGGTATATACATTTCTCTCCATCCCAAATCTTTGGACCGAATGAAGCTGACCATGCATACAACAAATCACCTTGGTCGCAATACTTATTTTCGTCTAATTCTAGATCAGAATAATACCAACTATTGTTAGAAAAGAAGTTCCCAACTCTTAATACTCGATATTTACCCCTGTCAAGCAGTTCTTTTTGTTGATACGCCCTTCCATTGATAAATGTAGCAGTATCTCCCAATCTCTTCTCTTCCCACTCCCCATCAAATTCCGGAAATCTTAAATTTGGAACCTTACCTACTTCTTGTTTTTTCTTCGTCATCTCGATGATTGTGTTGCACCTTCACCAAACATTAAGGATGAATACATGCAAAAAAATAAATACCTGATTTTTTATTGGTCTACCTTACTTTTTCTTTTTGTTGCCTTTTAGCAATTTCTTTTCATCTCCGTCCAGTTTTCGTTGGAGTTTTTTTACGTCTTCGGCTGGTGGTAGGTTTTCGGGTACAATTCCACGTTGGGTAAGCATATTTCGAACCGCCAGATTATTATCAACATGTTCTTTTTCTATTCCGGTTTGTCCTTTGAGGTTCTTGGTTTGTACGTTTAAGCCGGTCATTTCGGCAGCTAAATCTTTGGCTTTAATACTAATGGTTGGTAAGAAATCGGCTACAGGACGACTATCGGGTACACCCATTTTTCGTTTTAGCATTTGAGTGTTCAGTCTGAAAAGTGCCTGATCGCCTTTGCTTCTGATCACAGCAAATCCCTGACTATCCACACCTCTTTCGTATAAAATTCCTGAGAGTTGCTTCTCTGTTTGGCTTAGTTTTTCGCGTGCTTTTACCCGCTCGAATTCCAAGATTCGTTGTTCAACCATCTCGGCTCTACGGGTTTGCACTGCAAAATAGTTTTGTGCAAAAGCAATTTCTTCTTTACGACTGTCGCCATTTTGGGCGATTAAGTAACAGGCATAACGGG
>JBBIID010000300.1:0-4368 GCA_037446675.1 Paludibacter sp. | reverse complement strand
CTATCGGTTTGTATATTTTTATCCGATTCAGCCAAGTTGGATACGCACTTGGAGCAACAGTGGCTTTGATGCACGATGCTTTAATTACCATTGGAACGTTCTCGCTATTCTATAGCATTATGCCATTCTCCATGGAAATTGACCAATCGTTTATCGCGGCAATTCTGACGGTAGTTGGTTACTCCGTAAACGACACGGTGATTATCTTCGACCGTATTCGTGAGAACATAACATTGTATCCTAAACGCGATCGTAAATCAGTAATGAATGATGCAATTAACCACACATTAAGCCGTACGTTTAGTACGTCCATGAGTACCATTGTGGTATTGATTGCGATATTCTTCTTTGGTGGAGAAACTATTCGTGGATTTATTTTCGCCATGTTATTTGGTATCGTTATCGGAACTTACTCTTCAGTATTTGTTGCTGCTCCTATCACATACGAATTTTATTCTAAAAAGTTCAAAAAATTAGGACTGGACAAAGCCGAAGAACAGAAATAACTCAATAGATTTTGTTTTATAAAAGCAGAAAAGCTTTGTTAGTTAAGTCTAACAAGGCTTTTTTGATTTTTATTATAAATATATTAATGTTGATTTCACAAATATAATTCGAAACGCTTTGAAATATCGCTTATCTTTCCGTAATTTGCATGAAAACCGGAATCTAACCAATCTTAATATTGAACTATGAATTCAGTGTATCGTGCATTCGCATTTACTCTACTCCAATTTATCTGCAATATTTTATTCGGTCAGGAATTCACTCCGGTAGTAAACCAATTTAATAAAACCGACTACAACGCATCCAATCAGAACTGGTCGGTAGGACAAGATAACGACGGAGTTCTTTATTTTGGGAACAACGATGGCTTATTGGAGTTTGATGGTTCGAAATGGGAAATTCATAAAATCGCGGGGAATAAAATTGTACGGTCTGTCCTTTGCTCCGATCAAAACCGTATCTATGTCGGTTCATTCGAAGAATTCGGGTACTTCGAAAAAGACAACTTCGGCAAGCTGCATTATGTCTCACTTTCGGCAAAACTCACCAATTACAAGATGCAGAATGATGAAATCTGGACGATCATCAATTACAACGGGACGATCATTTTTCAATCATTCACTTCTTACTTCACGTATAAAAATGGAGAACTAAAAGGCGTTCGCAGTCCATACACCTTTTTGTTTTTCAATATTTACAATGACAAGATTTATACTCACACCGAGCAATTAGGATTCAGTATATTCAATCCAACCAAAAACACATTCCTTGCCGTAAAAAATGACCTTATAAAAAGCGAGGTTATTTCTGTTCTAAAATTTAATCAAACAAAAGCTTTGCTGGTAACTAAATCTGATGGATTGTTTCTTTATGATGGAACAACCGTCAGCAAGTTTATAACCGATGCCGACGATGAAATAAGAAAAGCAGAACTGAACCGCGCGGTTATACTTCCGAATGGATTAATTGTGGTGGGAAGTATTTTAAATGGAGCAACGGCCATCGATAAATCAGGACGAAAACAATGGACACTCAACACATCGAACGTACTTCGCAACAATACAATTTTGGGCATGCTCCCGGATAAAGACAATAACTTGTGGCTAGCTTTGGACAAAGGAATTGCATTTGTGCATGTCAATTCATCCATTCGATATATTCATTCTTTAGCTCCAGCCATTGGCTCCATTTATTCCCTCAATTATCAGTATCCAAACTTATACATCGGGAGTAATCAGGGTCTTTATAAAGCGAAATTTAATCCAGAGAAAAAATCGGTAAGTCAAATTACGCTCGAACCAAAAGTAAAGGGACAAGTCTGGACTTTGGATCAATTTGACAATCAAACACTTTGTGGAAACAATGAACAAACTTTCGAAATATCAAATACGGGAGTTCAATCACTTTCTCCAGTAAAGGGCGGAATTTGTATAAAGAAAGGATTTATAAATGGGAAAGAGGTTCTTGTTCAGGGAACTTATACACAACTTTGTATATACGAAAAAGTGGCTGACAAGTGGAAATTCAGTCATGTTATCGGTAATTTTTTAAATCCAATCAGATATATCGAAATCGATTATACAGGTACAATCTGGGCAAGCCATCTTCATCAAGGGCTCTTTGCTATCCGACTTACTCCTGACTTAACTGAAATAGAACATATTGAGACATTTAACTCATTAGACAACGTACACCAGTATAACATTAATGTGTTTTCTATAAACAACAGAGTTGTATTCACCGATAGAACAGGATTTTATACTTACGACGATATACAAAAGAAAATAGTGCCTTACGAAGAATTAAATAAAAATCTGGGCTACTATTCTCATTCTTACCGTGTATGCCATTTTAAATCCGACCTTTATTGGTTTATTCGCGAAGGCGAGGCGGCTCTTGTTCAGGTAAAACCCGGCGCAATAAAATTGTTGGATGTGGTGCAATATGCCTTGTTTCTTAATCAAACAGTTGACGATTATCAAAACATCATTCCCGTTTCCGCCACCGAATGTTTGTTCACTTTAGAGAACGGGTTGGCGTTGTATGACATTAACAAACTTGGATTGAAAGGTTCTGTATCGAGCTTAAAAATCAAAAACGTAAAAACATCTGATGCTGAATCAAAAGAATCGAGATATTTACCTCTTAACCCTAAAAACCTACCATCGACACCTTATAAACGAAACAATATTCAATTCAGTGTTTATTTTCCTCAATACCAAAGCATAAACGATACTTATTACAGATATAAACTTGAAGGACTCGATCTTGTATGGAGCGAACCCACTACCTCATCAATAAAAAATTACAACTATTTGCAAAGTAACACATATACTTTGCATGTGCTTGTGGAAACAAAAAACGGATTCAAGCTTTCGGAAACAGCTTATACATTTTTCGTTGAACCACCGTTTTATCTTAGTGTAACTGCAAAAATTATCTATGTAATTTTGGGTATCTTGCTTCTAATTGGCATCTACTTTTATATTAAATATTTGTTCCGAATTAGAAAAGAAAAAATTCATTCGGAGCAAGAAGAGATCAGACGTAAAGAAATTGAGAAAAGAGAAAAACAAATTGTTGCGCTCCAAAACGAGAAACTCGAGACGGAGCTTAAAATAAAAAGCAAAGAGTTGGCCGAGTCAACCATGACCATTATCAAGAAAAATGAGATTCTGGTAAATATTAAAGAAGAAGTCAATAATCAAAAGAGTATTTTAGGTACTCAATATCCAAACAAATACTACGATAAACTAATTCGTTTACTGGACGAAAACTTATCATCAGAAGACGATTGGGCAATTTTCCAAACCAATTTCGACCGGATTCATGAGAATTTCTTCAGAAACTTACATACACAATTCCCCGAGCTTACCCCCAACGATCTTCGTTTTTGCGCCTATTTGCGTCTCAATTTATCGAGCAAAGACATTGCTCATCTTATGAACATTTCTTTAAAAGGAGTAGAAGTTGCCCGCTCTCGCATTAGAAAGAAAATTGGCATCCCTTCCACGAAGAGTTTAACTGAGTTTATGATTGAGTTTAGGTAAAATTTAATTCCGTTTTAAAACATTATTTTTCAAATATATAGCCTCTATTTTATTCCTCTTGTAGGGATAAAATAGGGGCTTTAATTTTCACAAATTTTATCAGTAGGGTTCTTATTGGGGCTAAAAATTTGTATTCGTATTTTTCTCGATATTTCTTTGCATTGTCAATTTAAATCGGAAAAATCACACGAATATGAAAAAATATATTTTCACTCTACTCCTTTCTATTGCAATTGTTTCTTCAGCCTGCAATAAAGCCAATGTTTCTTCTGAAGATAAAAGATTGGATCAGCGCGTCGACTCAGTAATGAAACTGATGACTCTCGACGAAAAAATAGGTCAAATGGTATTATACACGAGCGACTGGGATGTAACAGGGCCTACACTAAAAAGTGGTTATTTAGATGATATACGGAAAGGGAATTGCGGAAACATCTTCAATGCACACACAGCAGCTTATACCCGAAAACTTCAAAAAATAGCAGTAGAAGAATCGAGACTTGGTATTCCTTTGTTATTCGGCTACGATGTTATTCACGGACACAAAACAATTTTTCCTATTTCACTTGGCGAATCTGCATCCTGGGATTTAGCGGCTATTGAAAAATCAGCTCGTGTTTCCGCAATTGAAGCAGCAGCTTCGGGCATAAACTGGACTTTTGCACCAATGTGCGATGTTTCTGTTGAACCACGTTGGGGACGTGTATCGGAAGGTGCTGGAGAAGATCCGTATCTTGGATCCCGCATTGCAGAAGCCCGCGTCAAAGGGTTTCAGGGAGAAAACAATGATTTATCCGACCCGCTCACAATT
>JBBIID010000299.1:0-4407 GCA_037446675.1 Paludibacter sp. | reverse complement strand
TTGAATCGTTCAGCTTTAAGTTTTTCAATAGGTTTTTAGAAAAAGATTTCGTTTTTTGTTGATTAGTTAGTAAGCAAAATCATTGTAGTTTTTTCTACAACGATTTTGCTTTTTTTTATTTCTGAAATAATATGGAAAAATGTATCTTTGCATGAAATATAAACTAAAAAAGAGATACGATGCATAATTGGTTCGAATGTAAAATTAAATACGAGAAAACGGCAGAAGAAGGAAAAATTGTAAAGGTAAACGAATCTTATTTGGTGGATGCAATGTCATTTTCGGAAGCTGAAGAAAGAATCAATAAAGAGATGGAGCCATTCATCAGTGGTGAATTTTCGGTAGCTAATATTCGTCGGGCACGTATAAACGAAATGTTTTTCAACGAAAATGGCGATAAATGGTATCGTTGTAAAGTATATTTTATTTCGTTTGATGAAGAAAAAGGAGTTGAAAAACGAGTAGCTTCCACTATGTTGGTGCAGGCCAACGACCTTAGAGAAGCGTGGGATGTACTTCAGGAAGGAATGAAAGGCTCTATGGCCGATTATTCGGTTGCTGCCATTACCGAAACGTTGATTATGGACGTTTACAGATACGAAGCAGAATAAAACAAGCAAGACAATCGTTTTTTGAAAATTTTATAATCGAATAAAATGTCTATTCACCAAAACATAGAATTTATTAAGAAGCAGATTCCGGATAACGTAAAACTGGTTTGTGTTTCGAAATTTCATCCGAACGAAGCAATACTCGAAGCTTATTCGGCTGGCGAAAGAGTTTTTGGCGAAAGCAAAGTGCAGGAAATGTGCGGAAAGTATGAAACGTTACCTAAAGACATTGAATGGCACTTTATCGGACATTTACAAACGAACAAAATCAAATACATCGTTCCTTTTGCCTCGCTGATTCATGGTGTCGATTCTTTTAAACTATTGACTGAAATCGATAAGCAGGCTGCAAAAATAGGGAAGAAGGTAAATTGTTTGCTTCAGGTGCATATTGCAACGGAAGAAACTAAATTCGGCTTTTCGGAAGAGGAATTGGTGGAAGTATTGTCTCTGGATGAATGGAAGAAACTCGAAAATGTGCAAATTTGCGGATTGATGGGGATGGCAACATTTACAGATGACAAAAATCAGGTTCGTCGTGAATTTGCAACTCTCAAGAATTTGTTTGATAAGTTAAAAACTGATTTCTTTGAGACAATACCTGAATTTAAAGAAATATCGATGGGAATGTCCGATGACTTTCAATTGGCGATAGGCGAAGGAAGCACTATGGTTAGAATTGGAAGTTCTATATTTGGACACCGAATATACTAATAAAATATCATTAAAAGAGGCTCGAATAATTTATTCGAGCCTCTTTTTTTACGATTTATTTTTACTATCAAACTATTATAAATCGGTTATAATTGGTTTATATTTTGGAACCAGTGTTTTCATTACCACCCAACCAATTAGGTAGGCAACAGCACAAAATGAAAATACGATAAAATATCCGGCTTCTTCACCTTTAAATCCTAAAAATACCATTTGAGTTCTGTCGGCAAAATCAAATAAAACGCCAGAGCTTTTATTGATAATCACCGAACCAAGTCCTCCTGCTAAGCCACCGATACCTGTAATTGTAGCAATTGCAGTGCGTGGGAACATATCGCCTACGGTTGAGAAGATATTTGCTGACCAAGCTTGGTGAGCGGCTCCAGCAATACCGATAATGATGATTGGCAACCAATAAGTATAATGTCCGAGAGGTTGTGCAACTAACGCCAAAAGAGGGAAAAATGCGAAAATCAACATTGATTTCATTCGCCCGGCATAAGGATCCATTCCTTTTTTGTCGACAAAATAGCTCGGAAGCCATCCACCGATAATCGATAGTAAAGTGATTGCATAAAGAACAAACAATGCTACCTGACTTTGAGGATCGGATGATTTGAGTCCGTAAACAGCACTTAAGTACGATGGTGTCCAAAATAAATAGAACCACCAAACTCCGTCGGTCATAAATTTACCAAAAGCAAATGCCCATGTTTGTTTGTATTTTAGCAACTGAGCAAATTTGAGTTTTTTCTCATTCGCTGAGTTTGCATGAGGATTTAATTCAGCTTCGGCGGCATGATCTTGCTGAATATAAGCTAATTCTGCTTTGTTTACTTTTGGGTGAACTTCAGGTTTTTTGTAGATAAACACCCAAAATCCCATCCAAATGAAACCAAGCGCGCCAATTATGATGAACGACATTTCCCAACCGTAATACTTTGCAATAAGAGGAATAAGTACTGGTGAAGCCAAAGCACCTACTGTAGCTCCGGCATTGAATATACTTGTGGCATAAGCTCGATCCTTTTTTGGAAAATACTCAGCAGTTGTTTTTATCGCAGCCGGAAAGTTTCCAGCTTCACCAATGGCCAAAACAAACCGGGCAATCACGAAGATAACTACACTCACATTAATTATCCTGCTTATGTTTTGAGTCAGGGCAATGGCTTCACGGGCTCCTGCAAATCCAACAAACCATTCACCAGCAACAATTCCAGAAGTTGCAATTCCAGCAAATGCATGGAGTATCGCACCAATCGACCAAACGAAAATTGCCAAAAGAAACCCTTTCTTTGTGTCCAACCAATCGACAAAACGGCCGGCGAATAACATTCCAATTGCGTAGAACAATGAGAATAGGGATGTTATTGTTCCGTAATGATCGTTCGTCCAGTGAAATTCCGGTGCAATAAAGTCTTTCCATGTAAGCGACAGTACTTGTCGGTCAAGATAATTGATAGTAGTGGCAAAAAACAGCATCGCAACGATGGTCCACCGATAGCTCGTCATTTTTTGCGTTACTTCGTTTATTTTACTCATGATTTTAAATTAATTAGTTAGATATTAAGTTTATTGTTTTATTTTCTGAATAATCGCTAAAGCATTACTGCATAATTGACTAATACCAGCCCAGTCTTCAGCTTTAATCATGTCGGCTGGGAAAAGGTTAGAGCCCATTCCTACACACGTTACGCCGGCATCGAACCAAGCTTTAAGATTTGCTTCTTCAGGTTTTACGCCGCCAGTTACCATTAAATTCGACCATGGCATTGGGGCTTTCAATCCTTTCACAAATCCGGCTCCTAAAACATCTCCGGGGAAAACTTTACATAAATCGCAACCTGCTTCCTGAGCAAAACCAACTTCCGAAACTGATCCACACCCCGGAGCATAAGGAATTAAACGACGATTTGCAACTTTTGCCACATCGGGATTAAACAACGGACCAACAATGAAATTGGCTCCCATTTGAATGTAAAGCGTAGCAGTTGGTGCATCAACAATGGAGCCAATGCCCATAATCATTTCCGGACATTCTTTCGTTGCAAATTTTACCAGTTCACCGAAAACTTCGTGAGCAAAATCGCCACGGTTCGTAAATTCGAATGCACGAACACCACCGTCATAACAAGCTTTTAATACTTGTTTTGCCACTTCTATGTCTTTGTGATAAAATACCGGAACCATACCGGTTTCTTTCATTACTGAAAGAACTTGAAGTTTTGAAAATCTCATTATTTAGAATATTGCCTTCGCTCGAAATAGAGGAGAAGGAAGTTAGTATTAATTTAAAATCTGAATAAATAGGCGATAAAATAATTGAGTGCAAAGACCAAATTATCTTTGTACTCTGCCGCTTGCATCTCCACCTGCTAAGGCTTCCACTTCTTCGACCGATACAAGGTTGAAGTCACCGTTAACAGTATGTTTCAATGCTGAAGCTGCAACAGCAAATTCGAGCGCTTCTCCCTGAGTCGGTTTAGTAAGTAAACCATGAATAATACCTCCAGAGAACGAGTCGCCTCCACCCACACGGTCGATAATTGGGTCGATATCGTAACGTTTTGAAGTGTAAAATTCTTTGCCATCATAAATCATAGCTTTCCAACCGTTATGAGTTGCAGAGAATGATTCTCGCAAAGTAGAAATTACATATTTGAATCCAAATTCAGTCGCCATTTGAGTAAAAATACCTTTGTAACCTTCTGCATCAGTATGACCAGCTTCCACATCAGCATCTGGCTTGAAACCTAGACAAAGTTCCGCATCTTCTTCGTTTCCGATGCAAACATCCACATATTCCATCAACGGACGCATAATTGATTGTGCTTTTTCTTTGGTCCATAGTTTTTTACGGAAGTTCAAATCAACCGAAACAGTAACACCATTGCGTTTTGCAGCTTCGCAAGCCAATTTTGTCAATTCAGCGGCTTTGTCGGAGATAGCAGGAGTTATGCCTGACCAGTGAAACCAGTCGGCTCCTTTCATGATAGCATCGAAATCGAAATCGGACGCATTGGCTTCTGCTATTGCTGAATGAGCGCGGTCGTAAATCACTTTACTCGGACGCATAGAAGCA
>JBBIID010000298.1:4191-4409 GCA_037446675.1 Paludibacter sp. | reverse complement strand
TATCAACTCCAAAAAAGAGAAGCATAAAATAGAATTGGGTACAAAAAACAATATAACGAATTATAGTGATCCCAAAAATCAGAGTTATATCTTTTAGGGAAAATAGCTTCAAACAATTTATAAAATCTTTAAGTTTTTCCCACTTCTTACTTTTTTGCTCCGACTTCGAGAGTTGAATAAAAAAATAGCAGACAAAAGCAAATACAACGATTGACAAC
>JBBIID010000298.1:0-4151 GCA_037446675.1 Paludibacter sp. | reverse complement strand
TATATCCGGCCTTCATCTGTAATTGAAAAATAACAAATGCAGGAAGTCCAAATAGAGCCATAACAATGTTTTGAGAGATGCTATTCAAAACGCTCAACGTAACTCCGGCTTTTCTGTTCGGCGGCTGAAGAAATAATACTCTTCCAGCCATCTCTCCTACTCTATTCGGCGTAAAAAAACCGGTCGTAATCCCTGAAAAGACAGCAAAAATTGCATTTTTCAAACTAAGTTCTTCGGTATGTGCAACCAAAACTTGCCATTTTTTTGATTCCAACAACCAATTAATCGGTAACAAAAGAACAACTCCGGCTAACAAAGTAAAAGAAGAAATCGAAGTATTTTTCCACCAAAAAGCTACAGCAGAATAATGTTCGAAAGACAGAAGTTTGTAAATAAGAAAAGAATAGGATGCGATCAAAACACTCCACTTCAGATACACAAAAAAAATCGTTTTCGTGCGTTGGTGAGCGGCAGCAAAATGGTCAGTATCCATCATACTTCATTGTGGAAAAGAATTGATTACTTTCGAGTACTGAAAGTAAATTTTTTCTGAGAAAAGTAACTTATAAATACGCAAACCAATGTTGCCACAATTTGCGAAGGAGTTGTCCAAAAATGAAATCCATCAACGAGTAATTTCAGAACAACAGTATTGATTCCCAAATTTACAAAAACAATCAGGAAATAGCGATACAACTGTACATGACCTCTCAAATCCGATTGAGTAAATGTTACATATTTCTGCACCAGAAACCCTACAAAATTGGAAATGGGAAACGAAATAACAAGAGCCGCCATGTGCGAACTCAAGGTAAATATTCCTAGAGGCAACATTTGCTGTTGCAGTACATAATTATAAATACAAAAATAGAGAACAATAGAAAAACCGACATTGAAAGTACCCGAAACACCGTAACGAAAGAACTGTAAAGTCATATACTTACGGAAAGGCGGATAAAAAAAATCAATGGTCTTGGCCATGCTACGACCCATTGTAGTTAAAAGTTTTCTCATTCGGGGCTATCAATCTGTAACTTTAACGGAGAAATTAACCGAAAAAGTAGGTTTATCAAAGTTTTATCGTTACTTTTGTGCGCTCAAAATAAGCACCATTCTATTGCTAAATGCAAAGATACAATTTATGAATTGACAATTTGCAATTAATAATTGACAATTTTTTAAATAAAAATATATTAAAGTATAAAAATCCGGAGTTTTTCGGAGACTTTCTTAAGCCATTTATTCATTGATAAGCAATATGCCCGACGACCACCCGAAATATGACACAAGTAAAAGCAAAAAAATACTTGGGACAACATTTCCTGAAGGATATGGAAGTCGCCCGTCGTATAGCCGAGAGTCTCACTCTCGACGGTAAAACGTCCGTACTCGAAATCGGACCGGGAATGGGTGTGCTAACCCAGTTTTTGCTTCAAAATCCACTTATCGACCTTACTGCCGTAGAACTTGATGGAGAGTCTGTTGTATATCTGCACCAGCATTATCCTCAATTGAACGTCATCGAAGCCGATTTCCTGAAAATGGATTTGAAGTCCTATTTTACTGATTCTTTTTGTGTTATCGGTAATTTCCCGTATAACATTTCCAGCCAGATATTTTTCAAAGTATTAGATCACAAAGATTCCATTCCCTGCTTATCCGGCATGATTCAGAAAGAAGTTGCCGAACGTATTGCTGCAAAACCGGGAAGCAAAACCTACGGAATTTTGAGTGTTCTGCTACAAGCTTATTATAAAATAGAATATCTTTTCACTGTCCACGAACACGTCTTTGACCCTCCGCCGAAGGTCAAATCGGCTGTTATTCGCTTTACCAGAAATGAAGTAGCTAAAATCGACTGTAACGAGCAGCTCTTCAAAACGGTGGTGAAAACAGCCTTCAACCAGCGCCGCAAGACTTTGCGAAATTCTCTGAAACCATTGGTAGAAAAAAATGCGGAAATGTATGCCGATCCTATTTTCGATTTGAGACCCGAAAGGCTCGATGTGGCTGCATTTATCGATTTGACCAATAAAATAGAGAAAGCATTGTCGTAATTGAAACACTCAATTACAATCCACAAAAAGAAACAATTTTCTAATGTTCAACCTAGGGGAACAATGTTTCCCTGCGAACGGAAAAATACTCGTGATGAGTTCCAGTATGTCCGGTCGTAAAAAAATAAGAAAGGAGACAACAATATGTCAGAATTGAGAATGTTTTACCACGAAGATGGTAAACTCAGAATATCAAAAAATATTGATACGCTGAAAAAAATTGACCTTAAGAACCTAATCTGGATTGACCTTAACGACGTGTCGGATGCGATTGAAACAGAGCTGGAGCAATTCCTCAAAATATATATTCAGGAAGACGAAGAAATTGAAGAAATCGAAATGAGTTCCCGCTACATTCAAACAGATGATAGCATTGTGGCAAACTCAAATTTCTTACTCGAAAATTACAATCTGGAACCTATCTCTTTCATACTTAAATCAGGTATTTTGGTTTCGGTGCGTGGTACAGAACTTCGCACGTTTAACGAAACCATAAAAAAAATATACGCAAACACAAAAAGCTTTCCCACTGGCTATCACGTGCTGGTTACACTGCTCGAAACTCGTGTGGAATATGATGCGGATATGATTGAGGAACTTACCGACCAGATTACTTCGTTAAGTAAGACCCTGAATACCGAAGACGATCTTGACGAAGATATTTTGATTCAAATCAAAGATATGCAGGAAAAGGTTATGATTATCCGACAGAACATAATGGATAAACAAAGAGTAGTTTCGAACCTGCTAAAGTGCACATTGATACCCCAGGAACTTCTTCAACGACTGACGATGGTAATAAAGGATATCAACTCTTTGTTCGAATATATCCGTTTCGGTTTCGATCGTTTGGATTATTTACAAGATACGTTTCTTGGTTTGGTAAACTTGCAACAAAATAAAATCATCAAAATTTTTACCGTGGTTTCGGTCATTTTCATGCCACCAACGCTCATTGCCAGCTTGTACGGTATGAACTTTAAATTCATGCCCGAACTGGATTGGAAATATGGATATTTATTTTCGATACTCCTCATGATCCTCTTTTCAGCAGCAGTGCTATTATTTTTCCGCAGAAAAAAATGGCTATAATCAAAGGTAAGAAGTCAAAATTGAAAAGTAAGAAAAAAGCCGGAATTTTAAAAATTCCGGCTTTTTTGTATAAATTCAATTATATTATAGTAATCTAAAGTTGTTTTCTTACTTCTTACTTCTTACTTCTTACCCCTTCCCTCTTTTACATCACCGTCATTTCACCACACAAACTGATGCTCAATCGATGCTTGATATCATCAGGATTTGTATATTCTCCCAGCAGATACATTAGTTTGGTTACAATAGCTTCAGTAGTGCAATCGAAAGCACTCATTACACCCGCATTCATCAAATTAAGACTGGTTTCGTAACGTCCCATCTCCACAGATCCAGTGCTGCATTGCGTTTTATTGACAATGATAATTCCTCTGTCTGTTGCATTTTTGAGCGCATCGAAAAACCACGATTTACGAGGCGCATTGCCAGCTCCAAAGCTTTCCAAAACTACAGCTTTCAGACCGGGAATATTCAAAATTGCATTTACAGTATGTTCCGTGATGCCTGGGAAAAGTTTCAATATCGCAACATTCTGATCGATTCCGGTTCTTACCCTCAGGGCAGTTCCCGAAGATGGGTAATGAATATACGAACGGAAAAATTTGATATGAACTCCGGCTTTAGCCAATGGTGGATAATTATACGAGTTGAATGCGCTGAAATGTTCAGCATTTTTCTTCGTCGTTCTATTACCACGAAACAGATTATCTTCAAAAAAGATACAAACTTCGGGGACAATAGGTTGCCCGTTTTCTTTCGATGTAGCAATTTCGATAGCCGTAAGCAGATTTTCTTTTGCATCCGAACGCATCATTCCAATAGGCAACTGTGCTCCGGTGAAAATCACCGGTTTCGACAAATTTTCGAGCATAAAGCTCAGAGCCGAAGCCGTATAAGCCATCGTATCGGTACCATGGAGCACGACAAAACCATCATATTCGTCAAAGTTTTCCTGAATAAGCAACGCAATTCTCTCCCACACAGGCGGATAAACATCCGACG
>JBBIID010000297.1:0-4438 GCA_037446675.1 Paludibacter sp. | reverse complement strand
GGCTATATTCATGACGAAACTTCGGAAAATCAAAAATTCGAGGATCTGCCGGATGATTGGGTATGCCCTGTTTGTGGCACGGAGAAATTAGATTTTATAGAAATTCAATAATCATTAATAGTTTAGAATCATGACAAAATCGTTAAAAGGAACAAAAACAGAACAAAACCTGCTTAAATCCTTTGCAGGTGAATCACAGGCAAGAAACCGTTACGAATTTTTTGCAAGCGTAGCTAAAAAAGAAGGTTATGTGCAAATCTCCAACATTTTTATGGAAACATCGTTGCAGGAAAAAGAACATGCAAAACGTTTCTTTAAATTTTTGGAAGGTGGAATGACTGAAATTCAGGCAAGTTACCCAGCTGGCATTATCGGAACTACAAAAGAAAACCTGAAAGCTGCTGCCGAAGGCGAGCATGAAGAATGGGTAGATTTGTATCCATACTTTGCCGAAGTGGCTAAAGAAGAAGGTTTTCCGGAAATTGCTGCAGCATTCAAAATGATTGCAAAAGTTGAAGCAGAACACGAACGCCGTTATTTGAAACTTCTTCAGAATATCTCAGAAGATAAAGTATTCCTTAAAGATGGAAAAGTTTGGTGGAAATGCTTGAATTGCGGTTATGTTTACGAATCGGAAAAAGCATTGGAAAACTGTCCGGCTTGCTTGCACCCGAAAGCTTATATGCAGGTAAAAGAAGAAAACTATTGATTCCGTTTGAAATTTCATAGAAAAAGGGTTCGACTTTTGATCGAACCCTTTTTTATGTCGTGAGGCATCAGAAATACGTTATAGAAATTACTGAACCACCTCGAGTTATTCCCGGTTTAGATTATCTTCTTTTGCGGGAACCACTTTTGTTGCCAGAATCATTGTATCTTTTATTTCCGCCTGAATCCGGACGTGATTTACGATCGCCTTCACGCTTGCGCCAAGGCTTTTCATCTCCACCATTTCCTGCATATGCTCTCGGTTTTCTGTCGTTTGAACGGTAATCGTCGTTATTTCTCTTTGAACTTCCGCGATATTCCGGTTTTCCACCTTCAAACGATTTACTTCCTTTTGCTTCTGTTACCTGAAGATCAGTTTCGCCAGAGAAAGCCAAAACCAATTTCTCAACCTGATCGGCAAAAACATCAAAGAATGTGAATTTATTGGTTACTTCGATTGATCCGATACTGATAGATTTATCGCCGGTAATATCGTTGACAATTCCCAAAAAACGTTTCGGATCGATACCTTCGCGATCACCAACATTCATTTTCATACGAATGCGTTTTCCGGATTTGCTACCTCTTTCATTTCTTTCACCTCTGTCGCTTCTTTCTCCTTTTTCGCCTCTGGTTCTTTGCTCTCTAGTGTGCTCGTGGTAATTCAAATCTTCCGCATCTTTGTAGTAATCAAGGAAGCGATTAAATTCAATTGATACAAATCGTTTTAATACCTCTTCCTTATCTAATTCAGACAATTGTTTCATTATCTGAGGAATGTAAGGGCTGATCTGTTCTTCGTTCACTTCCACGTTTTGCATACGATCGATCATAAAGAACAACTGTTTTTTACAAACTTCCAATCCGTTCGGGATTTGCTCCTGAATGAATGTTTTGTGAAGCATGCGTTCGATATCTTTTATCTTGAAACGTTCTTTCGAGTGGATAATAGAAACTGAAACTCCTTTTTTGTTGGCACGTCCGGTTCGTCCGCTTCGGTGTGTGTACACTTCCACGTCATCTGGCAAATTGTAGTTGATAACGTGAGTCAGGTCGCTAACGTCCAATCCGCGGGCTGCAACGTCGGTAGCAACAAGTAGTTGTATGTTTCTAATGCGGAATTTCTGCATTACATTGTCACGTTGAGCTTGCGAAAGATCGCCGTGCAGTGCATCGGCACTATAACCATCGTGCATCAGCTTTTCGGCAACTTCTTTCGTTTCCTGACGTGTGCGACAGAAAACGATTCCGTAAATATCCGGGTTTAAGTCGACAATTCTTTTTAAAACCAAATAACGCTGACGAGCTTGTGATACATAATAAATGTGCTCAACATTTTCTGAACCTGCATTTTTTGTTCCGATAGTGATTTCCTCGTAGTTCTTCATGTATCGTTTCGCAATGCTGGCAATCTCTTTCGGCATTGTTGCTGAAAATAGCATGGTGCGACGTGTGTCCGGAGTGCGTTCGAGTATGGTTTCAATATCTTCTTTGAATCCCATGTTCAACATTTCGTCTGCTTCGTCCAACACAAGGAAGTCAATAGCTCCAAGTTCTATTTTTCCACGTTCAATCAAATCGATCAATCGCCCGGGAGTAGCTACGATAATTTGTGGGGCAACGTCCAACTGGCGCAATTGTGTGCGAATATCTTCACCGCCATAAACGGGTACAATTCGCATTCCACGCATGTTTTTCGAATAGTTTTTCAAATCGTTTGAAATCTGAATACACAATTCGCGTGTTGGTGCCAAAACCAAAGCCTGCACTTCTTTACGATGCGGATCGAGCATGTTTAATACCGGCAAACCAAAAGCAGCTGTTTTTCCGGTTCCAGTTTGAGCTAGTGCCACTAAGTCGGCTGTTTGTTCCATCATGAAAGGGATGGTTTTTTCCTGCACGGGCATAGGCTGCACGTAGCCAAGTTCTTCGATGGCCGATAAAATATCGTCCTTCAAATTCAATTCTCTAAATGTCATTTTTATTGTTTTAGTACACGTTTTTGAGTAGTCATCCGGCGATATTTTCATTCGTTTTTTCAACGTGTACCCTCAGATAAGCAGACTGCCGATTTAAAAAGCAGTGAATTTCAGACGTTTACTCGCAACGCGTGGTTGTATTTAATCGGGTGCAAAGGTAATGAATAAATTCTGATAATTAATGCAATTGTAACGGCAACTTCAAAAGAATAAACTTATTTTGTTTTTTTGAGCAAAAATCGATTCTAAGTTAAAGGATAAAAAGCTTTTCTATAGTCTGTCTTTTTTCTTGTATTATTGAAATTTTTCATTAATTTTGCAATCGATTTGTTATGAAAATATGTAATTGAATATCAAACTATTATAAAAATATGTCATTCGTAAAATGGCTCAAATGAATGTTTGAAACATTTTGCTGGACAAAAAAAATTATTTTACAATGAAACCAATGACTAAAAGTCCTTTGCAAGTTGCGCGTTCTTCTTATCAACCAAAGTTGCCTACTGCATTAAAAGGAAATGTAATTTTAAAAGAAGGTGCGGCTACTGAGTCGGTTGCCGATCAGGCAGACATTAAAAACTTGTTTCCGAACACTTACGGAATGCCGTTGATTACTTTCGAAGCAGGTGAAAAAAAATCAAATCCAGCAGTAGGAGTAGGAGTTATTTTATCGGGTGGACAAGCTCCTGGTGGACACAACGTAATTAGCGGATTGTTCGATGGCTTGAAAGCGTTGAATCCTGATAATAAATTGTACGGATTTTTGGGTGGTCCCAGCGGATTGGTTGATCATCAGTACATCGAATTGACACCGGAAATCGTGAACGAATACCGCAATACCGGTGGATTCGACATTATTGGTTCTGGTCGTACAAAATTGGAAGAAGAAGCTCAATACGATAAAGGTGAAGAAATCTGCAAAAAATTAGGAATCAATGCTATTGTTATTATCGGTGGTGACGATTCAAATACAAATGCTTGTGTATTAGCTGAATATTATTCACAAAAGAAAACCGGTATTCAGGTAATTGGTTGTCCTAAAACAATTGATGGCGACTTGAAAAACGAGATGATTGAAACTTCTTTCGGATTTGATACTGCATGTAAAGTATATTCAGAGTTGATCGGTAACATTCAGCGTGATGCCAATTCTGCAAAAAAATACTGGCACTTTATTCGCTTGATGGGTCGTTCGGCTTCTCATATTACTTTGGAATGTGCTTTGCAAAGTCATCCAAATATCTGTATCGTTTCAGAAGAAGTTGAAGCTAAAAACCAAACTTTGAACGATGTAGTAGAAGATATCGTAAAAGTAATCGTAAATCGTGCTAATTACGGTTTGAATTTCGGTACTATTTTGATCCCTGAAGGATTGATCGAATTTATTCCCGCAATGAAAAAATTGATTTCTGAATTGAACGATTTGCTTGCACATAACGAAGATTTCAATGCTTTGAATACCGACGACGAAAAACGTCAGTATGTAAAAGGTATGTTGTCGAAAGAAAGCTCGGATGTTTACCGCAGCTTGCCTAAAGGAATTGCACGTCAGTTGACGCTTGATCGCGACCCACACGGAAACGTACAGGTATCGTTGATCGAAACTGAAAAATTGTTGATCGAAATGGTTGCAAAACGTTTAGCTCAACTTAAAGCGGAAGCAAAATACAAAGGAAAATTCTCTGCTATCAACCACTTCTTCGGTTACGAAGGACGTTGTGCCATCCCTTCAAATTTCGATGCAGATTACA
>JBBIID010000296.1:0-4495 GCA_037446675.1 Paludibacter sp. | reverse complement strand
CGTCCCACACCCATATATGGCTTACGAGCCGCCGCCATACCAAGATATTGCAACGCAATATAAAGCGTATCGAAAGTAATCAGTCGGTTCAAGAAACCTTTTTTGTGAAGATAAGCCCCGTAACCCAACACAAATTCCGTTTCACGCGAAAAATTTCGCGCCATGCGGGCAATCCAATACTTATCTTCGGGCATGCAATCAGCATCAGTAAAAAGCAACAAATCATATTTTGAGGCTTTCACGCCGAGAGTAAGCCCCAGTTTTTTGGTACTTACGTTATTCGCCTCAACAGGAACAAACGTTGTGCGCAAATTAGGATATTCCACACACAAATCATTCAACAAATGTTCTGTATCATCTGTAGAACCATCGTTTATAACAATCACCTCAAATTCTGGATACTCTTGCTGAAGCACAAAAGGAAGGAATTTTTTCAAATTTTCCGATTCATCTTTCGCGCAAATAATTACCGAAACAGGAGGCTGTTCTTGCTGGAACGAAACTTTATTTTTCCTTGTTTTATTACGAAGTCGCAAAACTCCGTTCATATATCGAAAATAAAAATAAAGTTGGTAAATAAACGCAAGGAACAAAGCTCCCAAAACAATTAACTCCACCAACGAAAAGGAAAAACCTAAGATTTCCATACTGCAAATCAAAATTTGTCGGTTATCGACAATAAAATGAATCGATTATTTTTAACGCAAAAGAATAAAAACCTAAAAAAAACCGGGAATTATTTCCCGGCTAATTCGTCTGAATTATACGCTTTTGGCAACTTTCTCAAATTATATTGCGAAGCCATAATTTCGCCATAAGCACCCGCCGAACGCAATGCAATTAAATCACCACGTTTAGTTCCGTTCATGCGATAGTCTTTAGCAAATGTATCGGAAGATTCACAAATAGGGCCAACCACATCGTATTCTTCTTCAGCCAAATCTGAACTCAGGTTTTCGATACGATGATATGCCTGATACAAAGCGGGGCGAATTAATTCGGTAAATCCCGCATCGAGAATAGCGAATTTCTTCACAGTTCCTTCCTTCACGTACAAAACTTTCGAAATCAGGCTACCACATTGTGCAACAACCGCTCTACCTAGCTCGAAATGCAAAGTTTGGTTTGGCAAAAGCTGTAAATGATCGCGGAATGTTTTGAAATAGGCTTCAAATTCCGGAACAGGGAAATGATTTGGATGTTCGTAATTGATTCCCAGACCTCCACCAACATTTATATTACTGAGTTCAATTCCTTTTTTAATGAATTGCTCCTGTAATTCATTTACACGGACACATAAATTATGAAAAGCAGTCATATCGGTGATTTGCGAACCAATATGAAAATGAATGCCAATCAACTTTACATTTTGCAGCGTTTTAACCAAATCAATCACCTGATCTAGCGCTTCCATATTAATACCAAACTTATTTTCGTTTGTTCCGGTAGTAATATAATGATGCGTGTGTGCATCTACATTTGGATTAATGCGTAAAGCTATGTTCGCCACTTTTCCTTTTGCAGCAGCCAATTCATTAATCACCTCCAATTCCGGAATCGATTCGGCATTAAAACAGAAAATGTCATTATCCAATCCGAGATTAATTTCCCAATCGGCCTTACCAACGCCGGCAAAAACCACTTTCGAAGCTGGAATTCCGGCTTTCAAAGCTGCTTGCACTTCGCCTCCACTCACACAATCAGCTCCCAATCCGGCATTTTTAATCGTTTCGAGAACGGCAGGATTTACATTTGCCTTCATGGCATAATGCACATGGAAGTTATTCTTTTTGGTTTGAGCGTTTATTTCTTCGAGCGTACTTCTAAGCACATTCAAATCGTAGTAATAAAACGGAGTTTCTATTCCGGAAAATTTATCAACCGGGTAATTTGCTTTTATCATTTTTCAGTTACGAGTTACGAGCGACAAGCTACAAGTTATTAGTTCGTAGTTTGCAGAGTCTTTTTTAATTAAACAACGCAGCACTTAAAGCATTTAAAGCACGTTTTTTATCTTCTGCTTTTATAAGGAACGAAATATTATAGTTACTTCCTCCATAAGAAATCATGCGGACAGGTATTTCACTCAGCGCACCCACTACTTTTGCCTGAAAACCGACATTCTCATAAGGCATGTCACCAACCACACAAATAATCACCATGTCTTTATCCACCGTTACAGTACCGAATTTCTTCAGGTCATTCACGATTTCGTCCAAACGTTTAGCATTGTCGATCGAAACCGAAACTCCCACTTCGGAAGTAGTAACCATATCGATAGGCGTATGATATGATTCGAAAATTTCGAACACTTTACGAAGGAAACCGTGTGCCAACAGCATACGACCCGATTTTATTTTAATGGCAGTAATTCCGTCTTTTGCAGCCACCGCTTCGATTTTGCCTTTTTTGCTTTGAGTAGAAATAAGCGTTCCCGCAGCTTGAGGTTCCATTGTATTCAGCAAACGAACAGGAATGTTATTCAATTTTGCAGGCAAAATACAGGTTGGGTGAAGAATTTTTGCACCAAAGTAAGCCAACTCCGCAGCTTCTTCGAAATGAAGAACAGGAACAGGTTTTGTTCCTTCCACAAAACGAGGATCGTTATTGTGCATTCCATCAATGTCCGTCCAAATCTGAATTTCGTCCGCTTTTACAGCCGCACCCACCAACGAAGCCGAATAGTCGCTCCCGCCACGTTGCAGGTTGTCAACTTCACCATAGAAATTACGGCAAATAAAGCCCTGCGTAATATAAAGCATTTTGTCAGGCTGCAATTCGAGTTGTTTTGCCAGATTTTCGGCGATATATGCAGTATCCGGCTCCGCGTTTTTATCAATTCGCATATAATCCAATGCTGGAAGCAATGCACTGTTTTCGCCGGTTTCTTTCAAATACAAATGAAACATATTGGTCGAAAGCAATTCGCCTTCGGCCAAAATCGCTTTTTCTTCGAACAAAGTAAAAACAGATTTTGAGAAAGAGCGTAAATAATCGAAATGCGATTTTAAAATTTCTTTCGTTTGGGTTTTATATTCAGTTGTTGAATAAAGTTCTTCTACCACGTCATAATACTTCTGTTCCAACGCATTAATTCGTTCCAACGCACCGGCAGTATTATTTTTATATAAATAATCGGATATTTCAACCAGACTGTTTGTTGTGCCCGACATTGCCGACAAAACAACAATTTTTTGTTCACCATCACAAATCAGTTTTGCTACGTCTTTCATGCGGGCAGCTGAGCCAACGGACGTTCCACCGAATTTTAATACTTTCATTTCTTTTTAGTTATATGGTAAGTTGATAAAATAAAATCAGGCACAAAAGTAATATTTTTTTCTCAATAATTTTTCATTTGCTTTTTCGATAATTTGCGCTACATTTGCAAAAAAAAGCCTGAATTTCATGTCAAAAAGGATCATTTTTTTATTATTGTCACTTTTATGCATAAGTATGTATTCTTACAGTATCGATGCATGGATATGCATTAATCAGGCCGGTTACCTTCCCAATTCTCCCAAAAAAGCAATTTTTATAAGCGAAACCCAACGTCCCATCGCTCAGTTTAGCATCCACGATGCGTTAACAAACGAAGAGCTGAGTGTTTTCACCACCGTAACTCCCAAAGGCGAGTTTCTCAACTTTAAAAACACTTATATCCTCGACTTTTCCGACTTCCGTCTTCAGGGAGCTTTTTATATCAAAGCCGGACTCATTTATTCGCCAACCATTTACATTAACAAAAACATTTATCTGGGTACGCCCGATTTTTTATTGAATTACATCCGCCAAAGCAGATTGACAAACGATTCGACGCAAAGTAAAACATTCGGAATTGTTGTTGCAGGTGAAGCAAATGCGGACATTACTCACGTTGTGCCCCCTACTGTTGAAAAGAAGTCAACCGCAGTTAAAAACAAGAAAACAACCGCGACTGAAAGTCCACTTATCTCTCAACCTAAAACTGTGAACATTCAAGGAGGTTGGAGAGAAACTTCGGGTAACAGCGTGCAATATGGTGCTACAACTGCAAATGCTGTTTTTCAGATGCTGTTTGCCTATCAACTCCAGCCTACTGCTTTCGCCGACGAATATAATTCTCAAGGGAAAAAGAAGTCCAATAACATTCCCGACATTTTGGATGAGGCCAAATGGGGATTGGATTGGCTAATGAAGATGTACCCACAAAAAGATTCTTTGTTTTTGCAGATAGAAAAAACACAAAGAAGCGACAAAGAACGATTGGTATATCTAGCCACAGGCAAACCCCGACGAAACAATTCAAGTGGAATAGCTTCACTGGCCGGAAAATATGCGTCGGCATTTGCCATGGGAGCCAATGTTTTTACAGCATTCAATCCTACTTACGCCGACTCACTCTCAAAAAAAGCATTTGAGGCGTACAAACTGGGGCAAAACAATCCAGGCGTTTGCCAAAGCATTCCCGACAGTTCGGGCATTTTATTCAGGGAAGATAACTGGACGGACGATA
>JBBIID010000295.1:0-4513 GCA_037446675.1 Paludibacter sp. | reverse complement strand
CTTCGGGTACCCGAATAGGTCTCCTAAAGTTTGATATTTTCTGAATATTTTGGATATATCCAAAAATGAAAAAGCCCGTAAATCATTGATTTTACGGGCTTTTACTGATTTTTGAAATCTTTTTGGCGGAGATAATTGTTCTTAGATATTGTTGTTGAATTTCGATGGATCTATCTATTTGATATTGTAAATTTCGATCATTATTTTCATCTTGATGTTGTAGGTATTTTTTGTAAGTCTGACGTAAACGCATTATTGTAAGAATATTAACAGAAAGAAACAGAATAGATATTGGCAATGCATAAATACATGGAAACCTGTTTCCTAAAAAAGAATCTGAGCTATACTTGTCAAAAGCTTTGTGTTGAATAGTTTTAGGCTGATCAACATTAATTGTGCGCGTAGATTCATATCTTTTTTCTGAAATTAGTTGTTTTGATAAGTGTTGTTTTTGTTGGCCAATGACTACACCCGAATAAAGCAATAAGAGAAATATAAAGAGTTGTAATTTCATGGAAGCTCGGTTTTCCTTAATTGTGTGTTTTGTTTCAGTTTTAATGGGAAAGTACAATGTATATTCCTAAATTTATACTACTGTTGACACATTATAAGCTAACATTGGCTACACCTTGTATTGAGAGTGCCGGATTAAGTCTTTCGGATGAGAACACATAATGTTTTCCAGGGTCGTAGGCAAATGAGCACTTAGCCTGTATTTCAACCAGAACTTTCTGGCCATTCACAACAGACTGAGTTAATACCTTTACGGATTTTCCGTACATAAAAGTTGTGTTATGCTTATCAATCTTTACAACAAGTTTCTTTGCGCCATCGTAAGGTACAAAGCTTATTTCATTGAGATGAATACCTGTTGGCGTTTCAGCATTCTGTAATAAGATTTGACTTACACCATCTTTTTCCGGCGGATAATTTTCAAAATAACCATCGCTGGCATAAAATAATTGCTTCCAACTTATGTCCTGATACCTATTAGGTAAGGTTTCTGCAAAATTATATCTTATGAAATTAGCTAACTTATAAGCAGCTACACGAGAACCGTAATAAGTCATGTGTTGGTTTTCTCCAACTGTATTCTCAAAACATGCAGGTGTGAAAGCTGTTGTATCGTATGGTAATTGTAAATCCAACCATTTCTGTTGTCTGTCATTTATCGTGCAGAGTAAATCCTTTTTATATGCATCGTAATTATGTACATGCCGGTAATACATAGGCAATGTCAGAAACACAAGTTTTATATCATTGTCCTTACATAATTTTATTATTTTATGTAGATATTCCTTAGCTTCGTCGCTTGCAGCATGTTTACTGTAGTCATAGGCTTTAAATCCCGGTCTATTGTATTTCAACAAGGTAGAGTCTTCAATACCAGAAGTAAAACGGATATAACGCCCCAAATATAATCCAGGCTTTTCGGGTTCAGGGTTTTTTATAAGCTTTATGTTTGTATTTATCTGTGCCGTATCATTGAAAATGAAATTATGATTCCTGATAGTATTAGACCATGCTGGCAAATAATTATCGGATTTAAACAATAGCGGAGTTGCTGCTAATTTCTGAGCCTTATTTTTCCGAGCCGAAAAACTTTTAAACTGATCTGAAAGAGTTCCTGCTTTTAATTTATAACTATCATAATCGTTCATGGAAAAAGTTTCTACTACAGCTATTTTAGGCTTATAAACTGTTATAGCTTCTTTTAGACAGAAGTAAGCATCGGTTAGTGTAGTTCCTGGCGATGCTAAGATAAAGCAGCTTGCACCCAGAGCATTTGATAAATTCTCAGGACTTATTCCTGTATATAAATGGGAGTTCCCAACTAAAACCACATCTACAGGTTGCGTTTTAGTGAACTTATAATATGCATTCCATTTTCTACGTGTGTGATCATTCGAGTAATCGGGATTAAAATAGCCTTTATTATCAGTAATAAGAACCATTGTAATAATTATTATTGCAAAACCAACAAACTTAAGCAATAAGGTATAAATGGTTTTCACAGATTGTTGTTTAACAATATTTTTTTGCTGATTGGGTTTATTCACGTTAGCCATGATTTTAAAATTGAAAATAAATAAAAGTATTATCGTTTGCAGAGCCGTAAGAACCTAAGTAAATAATGCTAAGCACCAATGCAAGATATAAACTCCAGCGCAAAATGCTTTTAGAAGATTAAAAACGATTTTGTAATTTATCACCTGTCTTTTCTGCCATGAATTCGTATATCATAATCCCAAAAATCAGATATAATGCAAATTTAAACTCCATGCTGTTCAACCCGAATTTATATAAACTTTCCATATTTGTAAATCCTATATGTTGAAACACCAACAATGCATCAGCAAAAGTGTGTGCCCTGAAAAATATCAGAGAAAAAGCCCAACTCAATACAACGAAAAGCGTTGCGAAAACACGCTTGTAGCCGGTTGATTTTTCCAGTTTGAACAGCTTATCAAAAACAACAAGAAATAACCCGTTCAAAGTGCCCCAAATCACAAAGTTCCACGAAGCACCGTGCCACAAGCCACTTAGCATAAAGACAATCATTACATTCATTGCCGTGCGGGTTACTCCCTTACGGTTTCCACCCAGCGGAAAATACACATAATCACGGAACCAACTGGAAAGTGAAATATGCCAACGAGTCCAGAACTCTGAAAACGATTTAGATAAATAAGGTCTACGAAAATTTGTAAGTAATTCAAAGCCTAATAAGCGAGCTGTACCAATTGCAATATCGGAATAGGCAGAAAAATCAAAATATAACTGGAATGCAAAAAATAATGTGGAGTAGATCAGTGAAATGCCACTTGCACTTGGTATATTGCTATAGGTGGCATCTACAAAAACAGCCAATCGGTCAGCAATAAGTAGCTTCTTAAACAGTCCGAATGCAATTAGAAGTAATCCACTGCGAGCCTCCTCATAATTGAAAGTTTTCTTTGTGTGAAACTGAGGTAAAAAGTGTTGAGCCCGTTCAATAGGTCCAGCTACTAATTGAGGGAAGAAGCTTACATAAGCCAGAAAATCAATAATCTTATTGGTTGGTTTGATTTTACGTTGATATATGCCAATAATGTACGTCAAGGACTGAAAAGTATAAAAACTTACCCCTACCGGCAAAATAATCTTTAGGGGTTCATAATTAAGTTCTTTCCCAAACAGGGTGAAGGTGCTGACAAAGCTCTCGACAAAGAAATTGTAATATTTAAAAAAGCCCAGTATTCCAAAATTGATTGCCAAACTAGTATAAAGTAATAGTTTGCGTTTGCGAGGTTTGTCATCAGCTTTGAATAATTGTAACCCGAGAATAAAGTCAGTCAAAGAGCTGAAAAGGAGTAAGAACACAAAGCGCCAGTCCCAAAACCCATAGAAAATATAACTTGCAGATAGTAAAAATGCATTGCGTAATGTGATATTACAATTGAAAACTAACCAATAGAGAATATAAACTATTGGCATAAAAATGACAAAATCAATGGAATTAAAAAGCATATTGAATTGATGATGTGAGTAAGATTGTTTTGAGTTTTAGCAAATGTCCAAAATGACAACTCTTTATTTGATAGATGTATTTTATGGCTGTCATGTTGCTTTAAAATGAAATGGGCATGCCCATTCTTTTTAAATAAAACTACTTTACAGCTCGTTTGAAGTTATTTCGCTGTAAAGTAGTTGATATAATAATTCACACTATGTTATAATTTTATTTATTTATTATCAACTTCGAACCTAATGGTGCTTCAAATGTCCCATTGATTGTAATGCCTAAACCATTTGTATTAAATATTACTGTAGGTGTACCAGAAATTGTAACATTAGTAAGATTAAGGCCTGCACAAGCATCCACTGTGGTGTCAGTACTATAAATTACGTCATGGATATTACTTTGAGGACTGACACCAATGGTTGTTTCATCGTATTTGGTGTCTCCATCGCTAATATGAACGGTTACTTTTACTTTACCGTAAATATTGCCCGAAGGATCATATAACCAATCATACGCAGGCAATGTTCCAATATTAGGTTGCCAAAAACATCCCTCACCATAATCGTTTGGAGTATAGGTGTTTGCCATAATATTATCTTGTTGTGCATACACGTATTCTTCTCCGCTTGCTTTATACAGCACGATTGACCAATCAAACCCGGTTGAGTATGTTGCAGGTGTGGTCTCTGTCTTAAACCTTGCATAAAAACTTGTTGGAGAGCATGGTGACATTAAATAGGTATTGTTAGGCAATAAACCAACACCCATTCCGGTTGTACCTGCTGTTGGGTCTTGAATGGCTACTTTGTCGTAAAAGCCAACGCTAATTGTTGGATCAGCTGCACATAGCAAACCTGAATTCCCTGAAGTATTTGCAGTACCAGGAAAAATGTCTGACTTAACATATTTGTAATTTGTAGTTTTTGAACCAATAAAAACACCTGTATTTACTGACAAACTAGAACTGGTTGGTTTAATAGGTTGATTAAGTGTATACGTAAAAGAAGA
>JBBIID010000294.1:1956-4520 GCA_037446675.1 Paludibacter sp. | reverse complement strand
TAATCACGTTTTCCTCCTGATCGACGAATTGCTTTATTTACATTTCCCGGACCACAGTTGTACGCCGCAATCACCAAATGCCAATCGCCATAAATAGAATAAAGGTCTTTCAAAAATTGTGCTGCCGCTTTGGTCGCTTTAAGTGGAGAAAGTCGTTCATCCACCAAACTATTGATTTCCAGTCCATACATTCGTCCTGTTCCGATCATAAACTGCCATAATCCGGCAGCCCCCACACGCGAAACAGCCGTAACATTGAGTGCCGACTCAATAATAGGCAGATATTTCAATTCCAATGGTAAATTATTAGCACCTAAAATTTCTTCGAAAATTGGGAAATAATAATTGCTCATCCCCATCATATATTCCACCTGACGGCGTTTTCTCACAGAATACAAATCGATAAACGAGCGAACGGCCGAATTGAATGGCATTTCCATCAAACAAGGCATTTGCGAAAGTCTCAGTTTATAAATGGAATCGGAAACAATCATTGGGTCTTCGGACGAAAAACAATCGGAACTGTCCGATTTCTGTATCACCCATGAGCGTAACATGAAATCCAATGTATTGTCAAACTCATCCGGCACCGAAAGAGTCGTATCCATCACATCTTCCGTTTCATCCAGAATATCTTGAGAAGTTGTATCAATTACTTGTGAAATTTTATTAGTCACTTGCGCGTTTACAAGCCAATAATTAAAAACAAGAAATAAACCAATTAGCAGGTGGTTTTTTAATTTCATTCGAGAAAATATGTTTAGTGTGAAATTTACTTTAATCTAAAACTGCATTGCAATCCGAGCGTTTTTTTCAATCCGTTATTGTTTTCCAATAGCGTCGGTTGAAAACGCAAAGATAAATCCGGACTTATGTCAAAGTCGTAAAGTTGAGCATCGACATAAGCATCAACCAGCGTTAATGCATAATAACCAATGGTGATGATAATGCTTAAATCGCGATAACGACGATAGCTATCCTGACCTGTTTTCAAAATGCCCTTATAACCTTCTATTCCTCCCAAATTTTCGATAGCATAACCTTCGGGAAGAATATCTATAAAACTATTAGTTGTCGGATCTGTATCGGTAATATCCCGATATGCTGTTTTGTAGGTCTCGTATTTGGTCGAATTCATAGAAATGGCATAAGCGCATCCTAAAAAACCTCCATAAACAAGCGGGAGTTTCCAATACTTTCTATTCACAATCTGTCCGTATCCGGGAATAATTGCCCCCATCCATACAGCTTTAATCGGATCGGGTTTAAATAGTGGCTTTCCCGTTTTCGTTGCCAGACTCAATGTATCATTTGTTTGATCCACTTGCCGGGTAACAGAATCTTTCTGAAACTGAATTGTTGGCTGCTCCGCTTGTTGCTGAGCATTCAACGAAAACAGTGTAAATAATAAAACAATTATGCTTAAGTATTTTTTCACAAAAACATAATATTAAATTTTATCCAACAATTCCATGATGCGTGTCAGTTCATCATCGCTCGCAAAAGGGATCGTAATCTTTCCTTTTCCATCCGGATTGCAAGTAAACTGAACGTTCGTACTAAAAAGTTTGCTCAACTGCTGCTTCATCTCGTCGTATTCCTGAAGCCCTTTCACCGGATTAGGCGTTGGTTTTGTTTTAGCTTCAAAACTTCCTGTTTCAAGAAACAAACGAACCAGTTCTTCCACCTTACGCACAGTGAAGTCGTTCGCAACAATCGACTCGTATAAGTGTAACTGCGCTGCCGGATCGTTCAATCCTAAAATGGCACGCGCATGTCCCATATCAATTTTTTTATCTTTTATGCCCATCTGAATTTCGGCAGGCAAACGTAACAACCGCAAATAGTTAGCTATGGTTGCACGCTTCTTCCCTACTCTTTCGCTCAATCGCTCCTGAGTAAGTTTGTATTCTTCCATCAAACGGTAAAACGTCAAAGCAATTTCGATGGCATTCAAATCTTCGCGTTGAATGTTTTCAATCAACGCCATTTCCATCACTTGCTCGTCGGCAGCCGTTTTCACATAAGCCGGAATCGTTTTCAGTCCGACCAGCTTCGAAGCTCTGAAACGGCGTTCACCGGCAATAATCAAATAAGTTCCGTCATCGTTTTTACGCAACGTGATGGGCGAAATAACACCCAATTCGCGTATAGAAGCTGCCAATTCGGACAATGCATCCTCGTCGAAATGAGTTCTTGGTTGGTTCGGATTTGCAAAAATCAAACTTATTTCGACTTCGCTGATCGACGAAGAACCGCTCGTACTTATGTTTTCGGTGTCAATCAATGCACCTAATCCTCTTCCTAAACCTAATCCTGTGTTTTTTGCCATGCTATTTTCCCAATAAACGTAACCTCTTATATACTACTACTGAACAGATAATGCTTTGTTTTTAATTATTTGGCAATAAGCTCTTTTGCCAAATCCATGTAGTTCGACGATCCTTTCGACTCTGCATCGTACAACAAAACCGGTTTCCCATGACTTGGAGCTTCACTTAACCTTACGTTACGGGTAATAACCGACTCGAACACCATTCCCTGAAAATGCTTTTTCACTTCGG
>JBBIID010000294.1:0-1930 GCA_037446675.1 Paludibacter sp. | reverse complement strand
TGTCGTACATGGTCAGAAGAAAACCTTCTATTTCGAGAGCTGGATTCAATTTGCTCTTAATTATCTTGATTGTATTCAACAATTTACTAATTCCTTCCAACGCAAAATATTCGCACTGCACCGGAATAATTACCGAATCAGAAGCTGTTAACGCATTAACGGTTATCAAGCCTAAAGATGGAGAACAGTCGATCAACAGATAATCATAATCATCTTTCATCGGTCTGAGTATTTCTTGCATCACCCGCTCGCGATTTTCCATATTCAACATTTCAATTTCGGCTCCAACCAAATCGATATGCGATGGCAAAACAAACAAGTTTTCCACTTCGGTGGGGTGAATTGCTTGTTTCGGCGGCACCTTATCGATCAAACATTCATAAATGGTAAATTCGAGTGAGCGAATGTCAATACCGAGACCGGAAGAGGCATTAGCCTGTGGATCCGCATCCACCAAAAGAACCTTTTTGCCCAAACTAGCTAATGAAGCAGCTAAATTAATGGCAGTAGTGGTCTTTCCCACACCACCTTTTTGATTAGCTAACGATATAACTTTACCCATATTATAGGAATTGTTTTTTTAATTGAAACTTTATGAAATTTGAATATTTTTTAGCTTTTATCAATTATTTTTCAGGCTATTAAAGTTGGTTTAAGCAACACAAAAACCAAACATTATTAAAGTTACGTGAAAATTACATTTCTCAGCCTCCTAAAACTATTTCTGCTTTTCCTGCGAAAACATTTTAACCTAACGTTTTCAAAAGCCTTTTCTGATTTAAACTACAGCTTTTTTACAATATACTGATAGTTAAAACAATTCGTTTTTTCGCCCCGTTTTACTAACGTTTCGGCAAAGATAATAAAATAAATCCACCCACTCAACAGGCATTTTTCATCAAAAACCAAATATATTTAATATGACAAACAAATAACTAAAATGAAATATTTCCGTATTCGAAATAATGAAAAACATCGAAGTCACTATCAATGCAAAATGATTATCTTTGCAATTCGGTTGTTCGGCTAAAAAGTAATTTCACACCGTTCTGAAACAAGAAACAACCCTCAAAAAAACAACATATACTGGATTATGAAATTTAAAAACTATCGCGAAATAATCCTTTTCATTTGTTTACTGGCATTGGTCAGCATAACATTTTTCTTTTTTTTTCGCGTTGATCTGACTTCGGACAAAAGGTACAGCGTTTCAGAGCAAACGAAAATCCTGATGAAAGGAATCGAAAGCCCGCTTGATGTGACGGTATATCTAGATGGCGATTTGAATCCGGGCTTTCTGCATCTTAAAAAATCGACTGCCGATTTACTCGAAGAGCTTTCCGCCTATTCAAAAAAAACGATTAATATCCGATACATCAATCCATCGATAGCCGACAATGCCGAACAACGGCAGCAAAAGTATGCCGAGCTTGAAGCAAAAGGATTGACCGCCACCGAAGTTTACGAGCGCGACAAAGAAGGAAAATCTATTCAAAAAATTATTTTTCCGTGGATTGAAATTACTTACGGAAATAAAACGATTCCTGTTAATCTACTGAAAAATATCCGTGGCAATTCGGGCGAAGAAAATCTGAACATTTCGATAGAAAATCTTGAGTTTGAAATTACGGATGCCATCCGCAGGCTTACAAACAAAGAAGTAAAGAAAATTGCGTTTATCGAAGGACATGGCGAACTCAACGAAGCCGAGACATACGACATAAGCAAAGCGTTGAGCCGCTATTTTCAAATTGACCGTGGAAAACTTGGTACAGATGCATCGATACTAAACGACTACAAAGCAATTATCATTGCCAAACCGCAACAACCCTTTAGCGAAACCGACAAATACATTATCGACCAATACATTATGAACGGTGGAAGAGTGCTGTGGTTGATCGACGGTGTGAGAGTGGCAAAAGTAAATCTC
>JBBIID010000293.1:0-4535 GCA_037446675.1 Paludibacter sp. | reverse complement strand
GCATTACTTCTTTTCCCATATCAACCACCATCATCAATGGTTTCCCACTCTGAACCGTTAAATCGGAAAAGAACATTAAGGAACCACCATTATTGCTCCTGTTTACAATAAAATAGCTATTATCTGCCGCCGATCCCTCAGTATCAATAATATCATCAATAAAGTTTTCTGATTTTCCATCTCCCGAAGTACCATTAGCCGAAAAATTGGTTAAGAACTTCCAAGATTTTTTATCAATCTTAAACTCAGGTAGTGGTTTATAGCTCCCTTTTTCAACTTTCACAGTTTTATTGTGGCTAAAGTCTTCTACCGTTATAGAAAAATTATAAGGGATGGAGTCTAAACCTCTGATATTTGCTTCCACGGTATCTTTTTGAGAACTAGACAAAATACGTTGAAATTGTTTGGTCCCATCAGAGTAATCCACGTAGATAAATACAGTTTTGTCAGAAGGGGTATACCATTTTGCCCGAACACCACCCACAATCGGTTCAAACTTTAGGTTTTTCTTTATCAGTTCGATGTACGAAGTATCCGGTGTTATATTAATGCTTGCAGCAATGGATTCTTTACCATTTCTACCAACAGAATAAAGTTGAATAGTATGCTGATTCAAATCAATAAAGCCATCAACTTCCAATTTGTTATTGTATCGACTTGCCACTTTTGAAACCTCTTGATTCTGTGAATTCGTATACTTAGCACGAACAAACAAAAGGTTTTTATCTTCCGGGAGTTTATAGGTTATAATTGCACCTCCATTCGTTTTTTCGAACGATAGATTAGTAACTGCAGCCGGGGCTGGTGCATCGTCAACAGCATCTTCGTTACAAGCTGTCATACTCAGCACTACAGTTAGTGCGAATAAACTATAAATAAATTTTATCATTTTCATATTACTTAATTCTTAAAATTTATATGTTTTCAGTATGTAGTTACCAACCCGGGTTTTGAACCAGATTTGAATTCTTAGTTAATTCACCATTTTTTATCGGATGCAGATAATCTCTAGGAGTTACAAAAGCTCTTGGCATTACAGCAACAGGTCCTTGCCAGTTGTTAAAATACTCTCTTCTGTCGCTTTTGTCAGTATTCCATCCTTTTACAGGGATGTTGAAGCGTTTTTCTCCTTCTTTCCAACGACGAACATCATAATTTCTTTGTCCTTCGAAAGCAAGCTCAATGCGGCGTTCTTGGCGAATAATTTCACGTAGACCTGATTTGGTTGTGTGTTTGTTAAGTGTTTTAGCTTTAGTAGGGTCGCTCCATACAACTTCAACATCCGGAATTCCAGCTCTGCGGCGGATTACATTTAGAGCATCATATACTTCCTGGCTAGGGCCATAGTATTCATTCATTGCCTCTGCGTAAATTAAATACAATTCTGACAAACGAATAATTGGCCAAGGATAAACGATGAGCTTACTGTATGCAGATCCATCTGATGACGGATGACATGGTTTTTTAAGCAAATAACCAGTTATTGAATAGTCTTTTGTACTTAAGGTTTTGCGTCCGTTTTTTGAACCGAAACGTGTATCAAGAATCCATTTTGTTCCCCATGTACGATAAATGCTTTGATCGAAACCTATTGTTGCATAAAAACGAGGTTCACGCCGGGTATGTATATATGGAACGCTCTGTGCACGGAAAGAGCTTCCATCCGATGCCAAAATGTGTAATGAATCATCATGAGTTGCGCTTTGATTTGCGAGAGTGTTTGCAAATCTACCTGTGTAGTTATAGGTAAGATCTTCGTCAATAGGCAAACCATTTACTGTATAATACGCTTCTACTGCTTCATAAGTAGGCACAGCCCAGTTCCATGCTGCAGAGTTGTTGGTACTTTCATTGTTCATTGGCATAGCAGCAGCTTGCAATGAATGATAAATTGTACTACGTTTTAAGGTTGGATAAGGATCGCCCCACAATGTTTCGCTGTTCCATGGATCGTAAAACATGAAACGATAATTATAGTCCGCTTGAATTTCATTCTGGTATTTTGGAGTCCGGAAGAAACGTGCATCATCGGTGAGAGTAACTTTATGTTGCAATGTATCATAGTAATAAATGCGGGCTCCGTTTGCTTCGGCAAGAGTAATAGCTTCACGAGCTGCATTAGCAGCTTTCAGCCATTTACTAGGATCTTCCTGAAGATTGAAAAGGTGCACTCCATCATTGTCAACAAAGTTTTCGTAATACTCGCGGTTGCCATTAAATAATGGACTGGCAGCAAATAATAGAACTCTTGCTTTGATCGCTGAGGCAATAACCTGATCTACTCGTCCAAATTCTTGTGGAGTTGTGATGCGAGGAGTAAGGCCACTGTTCATTGCTAAATCAATAGTCTTTACAATGTAATTAACAACACTGTCAGCCGGTTGACGTTTAACGCGCATTTCTTCTGCCGGAACATCAATTGCAATGTTTTTATCCATAACAGGAATAGGGCCATATTCAGCAAACATCATATAGTGATAATAAGCTTTCAAAAAGATTGCTTCGGCTTTCCATTGTGCTTTTTCACGATCTGTCATATCGTACACATTGTCAATGTTCTCAATCAGAACATTACATGCGTAGATGGCTTTCCACATCGATTCTTGAGTGCGAACAACCATTTGTGTGTCGTTCCAGTATCCCATAAGAGGATTATCAGGGTTCTGAAGTCCTCTCATAATATCGCGTCCGGGAATTGCTCCCTGAAATGAATTTACTGTAAGCTCATCAGATGCCATTGCTTCTGCAGCATACACTCCGTCGTGTACGGGCAAATAGTGATAGCATGTTGCCAGAGCTTTATAAGCAGATTCTCTTTGTTCGAATAGTAAGCTGATGTCTTCAGTTTTATCCGGTACAATATCCAGATAATCACATCCTACAAACATGGAAGCAACTATTGATAATAATATTAATTTAAAATATTTTTTCATCGTAGTAATTGATTTTTTTTAGAATGAAAACTGAAATCCGATATTAAATACTCTTTGAGTTGGGTAACCTAAACCATTATCTCCCATTTCCGGATCCCAAAGTTTAAATTTGCTAAAGCAGAGAAGGTTGTTTCCGATAAAGTAGAAACGAGCTGATGTTACACCATATTTGCGGATGAAAGAATCTTTCAACGAATATCCGAACTCAACACTTTTGAGGCGAAGGAATGCTCCGTCGCGTAACCACCATGTAGAACGAATGTTGTTATTAGCAACATTATCTACAGATAGGCGTGGCCAAAATGCATATGGGTCAGGATTTTCATTAGACCAATAGTTGTCCATAATTACTTGTAATGCATTTCTATGGTTGCTTCCTACAAAAGGTGCAATTTTAGACGGATCAAGGAAGAAAGAAGAACGAGCCGATCCTTGGAAGAAAAACGACAAATCGATGTTTTTCCATCCTGATGATAGACCAAATCCATAAATAATTTCAGGTACAGTTGGATATCCGATAGGTACCTGATCGTTTTGATCAATTTTACCATCTTTGTTAATATCAACATATTTGATATCACCAGGCATATATCCGCCTTCAGTTGCATTGAGTGCTCCAAACTGTTCAGGAGAGTTAATACGATCATTTTCGTCGATGAAAAGTCGTTCAGCAACATAACCCCACTGTTGGTTAATTGGTTGACCGATACGGCTCAAGTATTTGTACTTGTAATCAGGTTCTCCGTTGGCCAATGTCACATTGGTAGCATAAGTGAAGTTAGCACGAGCAGTGAACCAAAGATTTTTGTTTACGCTCCAGTTAAAGTCTGTTGAAGCATCCACACCGTGCGATTTAGCTTTTCCAATATTATTGCTTAAGCCGGCTGTGAGTCCCATAGTAGCAGGGATATACTCGAATGTACGATAAATGTTATCACGTTGTTCAGTGAAATAATCAACCTGAAGATTAAGTTTGTCGAAGAAGTTCATTTCAACGCCATAATTGGCTTTCTGAGCAACCTCCCAGGTGATATTATTGTTTGCATAACGACTGATAGAATATCCGTTGTAAGATTGGTTATAAGTATCGCCCCATGTATATCCTTTACCTCCATCATTAATATTGACAGATGACAAATAGAAGAATCTGTCGGCTGCTGAAGCGATATTGTCGTTACCAACCATTCCATAGGTTGCTTTCAGTTTAAGTTGCGAAAGTATCTTTTTGAAATCGCGAGTATAGAATTTTTCGTTCGAAACAGTCCAACCCAAACCTGCTGAAGGGAAGAATCCCCAACGTTTGTCTTTTTGGAATTTTTCAGATCCGTTATAACCAAAATTTAATTCCACATAGTAACGTTTGTCGTAACCATAAGTAGCACGACCGGATAATCCCATATTTCTTACCGGAAGAGATGACAAAACATTATTGGCGGCAATTTCATTTAAACCTTCACGCATATAGAACACAAGAAGTCCACCTACATCGTGTTTGTCGAATGTGCGGCTATACTGTGATGCAGTTTCGATGTAAAAGCTACTGCTGGCACCGTTGCTAATATCATTGCTAAGAGACTCGGTACCTTCTTGTATACGTTTTAA
>JBBIID010000292.1:0-4592 GCA_037446675.1 Paludibacter sp. | reverse complement strand
CGAAAAGCCTTATCTTCAATTACTTTTAATTCCTCGGCACTGAATCCGCCTGTGTTAGCAACGGCAGTATGAACTTCGTACCCTTTTTCCTTAGCCAGATACATGGCACAAAATGAAGTGTCGAGTCCTCCGCTAAATGCTAATAATACTTTTTCTTTCATCGTTATTTTATGTAATCAACAACTCTACACACAAAGCGTACAATCGTATATTTGTAATGTATCAATTATTTTCCATCCTTTGCGGGATCGAACAGCATTCCCGTGCAAAGACAATGCTTGCGTCCGGTACGTTGTAAAATGTCGTAATTTATACAACTTTGGCAGCCTTTCCAAAAAGCTTCGTCATCAGTGAGTTCCGAGAAAGTAACCGGTTTGTAGCCCAATTCCGAATTAATTTTCATAACGGCTAAACCGGTTGTCAATCCGAAGATTTTAGCTTCCGGATAACGAATTCTGGAAAGTTCAAACGCTTTTCGTTTGATTCTTTTGGCTAATCCATTTCCACGAAATTTGTCTACTACGATTAATCCTGAGTTAGCAACAAACTTTTTATTGCCCCATGATTCGATATAGCAAAAACCTGCAAATTCCTCACCATTCAAAGCTATAATAGCTTTTCCCTCTTTAATTTTTTGCTCGATATACTCGGGCGAGCGTCTAGCAATTCCAGTGCCTCTAATTTTGGCTGCCTCAGCTATGGTGGTTAAAATCGTTTCAACATACCCTAAGAAACGTTCATCAGCTACTTGTACCGTTATATTATCAACGATATTCTCTTTGTCCATTTTCAATTTGATTGATTTCTTATATACTTTACAACCTTGTTTTGTAAAGCAACACTTTCTTTTAATAAATCACCTTATTTGATAATTTTTTTTGAACCCTCACGTTAGGATTCGACGCATGAAACTTCTGTTTTCGAATGCTTATTAGTGTTTGCGACAATCAAACTTCTTCTAATTTTTTTCAGCAAAAGTCACATTCAACATATCCAATATGTCTTCACGGGTTATGCCTTCACGCGGAATAACTAAAATAGTATCGTCTCCTGCAATAGTTCCCAGAACTTGTTCGGTTGCTTTGTTGTCAATGTCCCACGCAATAGCGCTGGCATAACCCGGTTTTGTTTTCACAACCGCAAGCTGACCCGAAAATTCGAGGCTTAAAACTGCTCCATGTGCTATCAATGTATTAAATGCTCCTTGATTTGGCAAAGGCTTGTTGTACGATGGCAAAATGTATTTATACGTACCATTCGACAATGGTGTTTTTGCAACCTTCAGCAATTTCAAATCGCGCGACAATGTGGCTTGAGTCACTTCGCACTGTCGCTCGCCGAGCATTTTCAACAATTCCTCCTGACTTCCTACAACAGTCGATCGAAGAATCTCTGATATAACCTGTAAACGATTCCGCTTATTCTTCATAAATGCATAATTATTAAGATTCAGCGCAAAAGTACAACAAATTTTGCATATATCCAACATTTTCTCATAATTATTCCACAAAATCAGAAACAAATTGCATAAACACCGTTAATTTGACATATTAAATGAATATAAATACCGCAATCATTCATTTTATATGCATATTATTAATTCGTTTTTGTATAATAAAAAAGATATGCAATTTGAAATGAACAAATGAAATCAGCTACATGTTAGAATAACAAAAAGAAAGATTATAATCTGATAATTAATTTATTAGACACAATAAAACTATTCTTTTTCTCTTACCGGATAGTTGTTTCACTTAAATAAAAATAAGAAAATGCAGGAATTCAAAAAAATGGAAGACATAAGCGAAACCATTAAGGATTATGTAAATACTAATCTGGAAATCGTAAAACTTGAACTTACAAACAGAACGTCTGTAATCAGCTCGGAATTAGTCAGCTATATTGTTATCGGCCTGATAGCATTTCTATTCCTTTTTATTGCGAGTATCGGACTCGGATTTTACTTTTCAGAATTGCTAAACAATAATTTTTATGGATTTGCTACGGTTGCAGCATTTTATCTGATATTATCGCTTGTTGTTTTTTTGTTCAGGAAAAAACTGATTCAAAACCCATTAAGAGATAAAATTATCAAACAGCTCCTCGATGACAAATAATTACGCTTCGCTAAAACAACATTGAATATGGATAACGGAAGAATAACAAATCAGCAGGAATTACTGACTCGCTTATCGGAACTTAAGCGCGAAAAAGCCGCTCAGGAACAACAACTGAAAGAAACTTACCACGAAATAATAGCCACTCTCGATTTTGTTTCCGCCATCAGATCATTCACTGGCTCGCTCAAAGGGAACAGCATAGGTTTTGCAAAAACGGCATTCGGAACCATTGTTGATATAGTTATTGGATTTATTTTTGGAGGAAAAAGAGGCTTTAGAGGCTTCCTGAGCACTGTGTTTGCCGAAATGGTTACTTTTTTATTGATGGGAGATAATATTTCAAAGGTATTTTCCTGGATAAAAGATTTTTTCGGAAAAAATGAGGAAAATAATACAGAATCTAGCGCACAAACAACCGAGAGCGATAGCCAAACAAATCAATAAAACTGCTTTTTAGACTTTTATCAAATCCATTTCACTTCAAAATTTTTCATTTCCGCATATTTTTGAAGCAATTCTTTCGAATGTGCAACAGCTTCCTCCAAACCCGACTTCCCACTATACCCATTGATAATCATCAGGAGTTTCGTTGTTGCATCAGTTATTTTTGTTCTTTCATGGTCGCTGGTCGGGGTGCCTATTCCTCCAATTTCGTCTCTATACAATGGCAATCCTTCTACATTTAAAATTCCTCGGCCAATGGCTTCAAACTCATCCTCACAAGTTCCAACTCCCAATTCAACGTTTCCCTTAATTTTCTCAACGTCAAAACCGCCAATGGAAAAACCGCTGCGAATAGAAACCAGATTAATAATATCAACCAACATGCCGACTTTGTAAATAGGAATGTCGCGCAAAATACGACGACAAAGTGCTTCGGAAGAGGGACGGTATCGATTTGGATCTTTGCCGAAAATTTTGTAGGCTTTTCGTGTTGCAGCAATTTCAGGACGCTTGTTTATTTCCTCGATAGAATATCGTTGTTTAATCTTTTGTAACTCAACTTCCATTTCGTTCCAAAACGAATCTGACGTTTCGGAATTTTGAACTTCGCAACTAATAATTACCAATTTCAGTTCAGGGCAAGCTTCCCTTACTTTATTTGAAATACCAACTTTCATATTACTCTTATAAAAATTATTCTTTCAACATAATTCCACTCAACATCCGCCCCGATTTAATCCCTAATCGACGAGCTGAGAAAAAGTGCTCAAATTCGGCGTGCGTGCAAATCCCAGAAATCTCAATATTTTGAGGTAATATTCCTGCGTTTTCGAGCAGTTGTTCGTTTGCAGTCCAAAGATCCAAATAAACCGATTCATTCTGGTATCGAAAAATTTCGCCGGTATCGAAGCCTTCATTTTCAAATATGGAAATCAATTCTTCACCAACATTATACGCGTCGACAGAAATAGACGGACCAATGCAGACTAAAATATTTTCAGCAGCACAATTGTAGGTTTTCATCATTTTCAGCACTACTTTTCCTGCAATTCGAGCGCAAGTCCCTCTCCAGCCGGCATGAACAGCAGCAATTACTTTTTTTATAGGATCGAACAACAATAACGGAACGCAATCGGCTGTAGTTACTCCAACACAAATGCTGGGAAGATTGGTAATTATTGCATCCACTCCATTCAGAAAATCGATTTTTTCATTTGCTGAAAGAGAAAAAAACTCGTCTGTGATTTCGCGAATCTCAGTTCCATGCGTTTGATACGGGATAATTAATTGATTTGTTGAAATTCCCAATTGGTTGCAAAGCCTGTTCCTATTTTCCTCGAAATGTGTCGGTTCGTCACCCGTGAAAGGACTCAAATTATTAGATGCAAAATTGCCCACACTTGCACCGCCTTCCCGGCTTGTGCAAAAATGGGCAATTTCTGTATATTTCTCAAGCAATTTATACGTTATCATGCTTTCGTCACTTTTCGATTAGAGTTCATCCCAACCGATTCCTTTGTATTTACTCAAATCATCGTCGTCATCCTCTTCGTCTTCCCAATCGTCATCCTCTTCATCTTCTTCATCAGCCTCCGTATAAGCGATTTCCATTGGGCGGTGTGCTATTTCGACTATTTTGTTTGATTCTTTATTTAGTTCTGTCCAAATCAAATCTTTCAATTCCTGAACTCCCAAACCAGTGACCGAAGATATGAAGACCGTTTGAATATCGCTCGGAATCAATTTTTTCATTTCGTCCATCAATTCATCATCCAACATATCGCATTTTGTTATTGCCAAAATACGTTGTTTTCCAACCAATTCAGGATTATATTGCTTCAGCTCATTCAGAAGAATATTATATTCCTTAATAATATCATCAGTATCGGCAGGAATCATAAACAGCAAGATCGAATTTCGCTCTATATGACGCAAAAATCGAAGTCCAAGTCCTTTCCCTTCGGAAGCTCCTTCGATAATTCCGGGAATATCTGCCATAACAAACGATTTGTTATCGCGATGAGCTAC
>JBBIID010000291.1:0-4607 GCA_037446675.1 Paludibacter sp. | reverse complement strand
TGCCACTGCCAGTTTATATCCGGCTTGCTGCAAATTTTTTAGCAATTCGGGAATTCCCTGATAAGGAACGGTAAGTTCGGCGTTGTGTTCGTTGTAATATTCGAGAAAATGCCTTCTCACATCCCAAACATTATCGGTTGTCTTTTGCCCCTTTGGCAAAGCTCTTTCGAAAAGCGTATTTATACCATTACCGATGAAAAGACGATAAGCTTCAATTTCGTGAGTCGGGAAACCACATTTAGTCAACGCATAATTAGTACTTGCCGCTAAATCAGCCACCGTGTCCAATAACGTTCCATCAAGATCAAATATAATCAAGGATTTCATTAAAAGTAAATATAAAAAACGCTTTAGCATTTTGTCGTTAACCAACTTGAACTAAAGCGTTTGTGAATTTTAAAATCTTTTATCTAACTCGTCGGCCGTAAAAATCGTCATTATCTTTTTTCCGTCCGGAGTATAATTATGGTTTTCGCAGGCAAAAAGCCGATCGATCAAATCAGTCATTTCTTCGTTCGTCAATCGTTGTCCCGATTTTACCGAAGCCGATTCTGCCAAAGTCAGCGCAATTGACTCATGCAATCCCGACGATATTTCTTCTGCCGTTGTTTTTGCCTTATCAATCATTTCTAGCAAAAGGTTTTCCACACTTGCAGTTCCGGTGTACGACGAAACTCCTTTAATGCTGTAAGAATTCGAACCGTTTTTTTCAAAATCGAAGCCCAATCGATTCAGATCGGGTAACATTTGCTCAAAAATCAAATCATCATCAGGCGATAAATCCAGCACTTCAGGAAAAAGAACTTGCTGCGAAACTGCTTTTTGAGTTTCCATTTGAGATAGAAACAAATCGAACAAAATCCGCGTATGTGCCCGTTGTTGGTCAATCATTAGCAATCCCGATTTTATTCCGGTAAGAATATAACGGTTTTTGAACTGAAAATTTTCGGCACGCGCTTCTACCGTTTCAATTGTTTGTTGCTGTTCAACGCTTTCAACGGTTATTGCGCTATGAAATTCCAGTTCACCGGCAGGCTCTACTGTTTCTTCTTTTTTCTCAAATCCGCCGTACAACTGCTCCCAATCCAACGCAGGCCTTTTATAACCCGAATTAAAAGGATTATAGTTCGGATTAAAACTTGTTTGAGGAGGGCGAACATTTTCCACTCTTACAGTAGCCGGAATGTCAATCGCTCCTTCCTGATCGAAATCGATAGAAGGAACTACATTGAACTTGCCCAGCGATTCTTTCACCGCAGCCGAAAGTATCGACCAAATGGCTTGTTCGTTTTCGAATTTAATTTCGGTTTTTGTCGGGTGGATATTAATGTCTATCGTTTGCGGGTCGACTTCGAAATAAATAAAATAATTCGGACTTTCGGTAGCCTGAATCATTTGATTGTAAGCCATTATCACCGCTTTATGAAAATACGGATGACGCATATAACGCCCGTTTACAAAAAAATACTGAACAGCTGACTTTTGCGCAAATTCCGGTTTTCCCACATATCCTTTTATCGAAACAAGATTTGTAGCTGTTTCAATGCTCAAAAGCTGCTGTTGCCAGCGTTTTTTTGCATTTTTACCAAAGATATTTTCGATGCGGACTTTTACATTCGATGGCGGAAGTTGAAAAATTTCCTCATCAGCATCGTAAAGCGAGAAAGAGATGTCCGGATTGACAAGTACAATCCGGTAAAATTCATTCAACAAATGCCCTTTTTCCACATTATCGCTCTTCAGAAAACGACGACGGGCAGGCACATTAAAGAATAGATTTTTAACCAAAAAAGTAGTTCCGGCATCACAGTGTATCACTTCTTGTTTAAACACTCGTGTTCCGGCAATTTCTATCATCACTCCCAGTTCATCCTCGGCGCGACGAGTACGCAATTCCACTTGCGCCACCGCGGCAATCGAAGCCAGTGCTTCGCCTCTGAAACCCATGGTTCGGATGGAAAACAAATCGTCGGCACTCGAAATTTTGGACGTAGCATGCCGTTCAAACGCCATTCGGGCATCTGTTTCGCTCCTTTGCCGTTGTCGACAATCTGAATCAGCGTACGACCGGCATCTTTTATAACAATCTGAATATGAGTCGCTCCTGCATCAATAGAATTTTCAACCAGCTCTTTCAGTACCGAAGCCGGACGCTGAATCACCTCGCCAGCAGCGATTTGATTGGCAACCGAATCGGGTAATAAATGAATAATATCACTCATGTATTTCTATTTCAGAAGATAATAAGCCAGCAGCAACAGAACAAAAAGAATCAAAATCAAACGCAGATTCGATTTTGCCATCTGATTGCCACGCGAACTTTTATTTTTTGCCGCTTCATCACGAAAACTTCCCCTGCGAATCGAAGTTTTGAATTCACCATCCGGTTCACCACCTTCGGCTAAACGTTTTTCACGTTCCTTCTGCGCTTCTTTTTTAGGGTCGTAGTAAATATAGCGGTAATCGTATTTACGCGGTTTGTATAAATTAAAAAATCCCATATTAAAATTTTAATTATCAGAAGATTGAAACATTTACAAGTATAGATGCTATGAATTATAAGTTGGTTTATTAATCAGGAAAACGTTCAACAGCCTTACTGACATTTTGAAGTTCCATCACTCATAACTTATAACTTTCAACCATAAACTAATTAACTGTATTTTCCATCAAATTTTACATTGATATCATTCACATACTGGCGGATTTTTTGTTCATCTTCCAGTTTGCAAATCAGCAATACATTGTCCGATTCGGCAACAATATAACCTTTCAAATCCTGAATTACCGCCAATTTCTGTGGTGGCAAAGCCACAATATTACCTTCGCTTTCGTAAAAAACAGTTTCGCATTTCAGCGTCACATTTTCGTTTTCATCCTTCGGCGACATTTCGTAAAGCGACCCCCAGGTGCCAAGATCAGTCCAGCCAAAATCGGAACACAACACATGAACATTCGAAGCCTTTTCCATAATACCGTAGTCAATCGAGATATTAGGACAAGATGGATACATCGAATCTACAAATTCCTGTTCCTTATCGGTATTGAAAAATTCTTTTCCGCTGCTGAATTTCGTTGCCACCTCAGGAAGCAATTCGTTGAAAGCTTTGTCGATGGTTTGAAGATTCCAAAGGAAAATACCTGAATTCCAGAAAAATTCTCCCGTTTCGTAGAAAATCTGTGCCAAATCGGCATTCGGTTTTTCGGTAAATGTTTTTACTCTACGCAAAGCAGAATCACCTTCTGCAATTTGGATATATCCATAACCCGTTTCCGGACGACTGGGTTTAATTCCCAGTGTCAACAGAGAATTATTTTTTTGAATAAAATCGAATCCCGTTTTAATCGTTTCGAGGAAATCAACTTCTTTCAAAATCAAATGATCCGATGGAGCAACTATTATATTAGCCTGATTGGTAATGGCTTTAATTCTATTTACAGCATAAGCAATACAAGGCGCAGTATTTCTCCTGTTTGGTTCCAATAATACCTGAGTTGGTTTAATCTCGGGCAATTGTTCCAAAATCAAATCTCGGTAAATGATATTCGAAACAATCAATATATTTTCAGCCGGAACAAGATGCCTCATTCGATCAAAAGTCATTTGTAAAAGCGAGCGTCCGGTACCAAAGAAATCCAAAAACTGCTTCGGACGATCGTTGCGGCTAAACGGCCAAAAACGACTTCCGACACCACCTGCCATGATTATACAATAGTTATGTTCCATAGTTTTATTTGTTGTTGAATTAATAAATCCGCATTAAGTAAAAACAGCACTAAGATACAGCGTTTTTTTGTGTCAGCCAAATGTTGCATCGACAAAAAAATCCCGTCTCAAATTTCCTAAATAAAGGACAACGCTAATTATTATTAAATAAAGAGATTGCATTATCCCGTGAGCAATTTCCTTAGTTTTTTGTTATATAAAAACTGATTCTTGACAAATATATGCTTCATTAATTAAAAATGACAATATATTTGTATTATTTTTGCACGTTATATTTAGGCAGTATCATGAGAAATAGATCGTTCCAATATATAAACAATATAAATTCCCCTGTTGATTTAAAGCAAGTCAACAAAAAAGAACTTACTGTAGTTTGTGACGAACTCAGAGAGTTTATCATCGATGAAGTATCCAAAAATCCGGGTCATTTAGGTTCCAGCTTGGGAGTTGTTGAACTTACCGTTGCGCTTCATTACGTATTTAACACACCATACGATAGAATTGTTTGGGATGTCGGCCATCAAGCCTATGGGCACAAAATCCTTACCGGAAGACGCGACCAGTTCCATACCAACCGGCAGTTTAAAGGATTATGCGGTTTCCCAACACCAAAAGAAAGCGAATACGATTCGTTCGGAGTAGGACATTCATCCACTTCTATTTCGGCAGGTTTAGGAATGTCAGTAGCTTCGTTGCTGAAAAATGAAAGCGACCGACAAGTAGTGGCCGTTATTGGCGATGGTGCCATGACCGGAGGACTCGCTTTCGAAGGTTTGAACAATAGCTCGATGGACAAAAATAATCTTCTGATTATCCTCAACGACAATCAGATGGCTATTGACCCGATAAAAGGTGGATTTACCCAATATCTTGTCGACAT
>JBBIID010000290.1:0-4608 GCA_037446675.1 Paludibacter sp. | reverse complement strand
TAGTAAAATACAATTTGGAAAACTCCAAATATATTTTGAACGACGATCAATACAAAAAATATGAAGCTGTATTAAATGTTTCAATCTACAACAACAACGACGAATACGTCGCCGACAATACTACAAAGTAACTGATTGTTAATTCACAAAACCAACAGGGGAACAATTTGATTGTTTCCCTGTTTTATTTTTCACAACATTTTCAGACATCGCTTAAAACCCTAATTTTATTCACCAAGCACTATAAACACTTACTTAAATCAACAATATTCCCACACAAAGACATTCTTTTTACGCCGCAGTGCAAGCCTATGAATAAAATATTTTTTTAGTAGAATTTATCAATTTAAATATCTGATTGATTAACAGACAATTATGAATTACAAATATTACAAACGTATTAAAATTAAGGCTGAAAGCGAAAATTTAACACGAAATGTTTGAAAACATGTTTTAAAACATGTATTTTTGCATCGTCAAAAAGAAATAAATTCTTAAGGCAAATCTAATACAAAGATAATCCAACTTAAAATCACGGGATATGTCTTTGTGTTTTTTTTATATATAGGTATTAAAAAAGAATGTGTGTTTAAAATTTTACAATTATGAAAAAGATTTTAGTTTTAGTAATGATAGCGTTTGCTGCTGCAACAAGTAGCTTTGCTAAGAACCCTGTAAAGTATGAGATACTTTACAAATTAAACAATGAAAACACTTTCAACTCAGTTGTTCGCTACTTAAGAGCAAATGAAGAGCAAAAAGATCAATTGATGTATGTGTTTAACAGAACTGAGAAAAAGCTTAGAAAAGCTTTGGAAAACGAAGATTTAATCGCAGCCGAAAAAGTAGTAAAATACAATTTGGAAAACTCCAAATATATTTTGAACGACGATCAATACAAGAAATATGCAGCTGTATTAAATGTTTCAATCTACAACAACAACGACGAATACGTTGCCGACAATACTACAAAGTAATTGATTATTAATCCTTAAAACTAACAGGGGAACAATTTGATTGTTCCCCTGTTTTATTTTTTCTTTATTGTTCTCGCAATTACCTTTTCATCATTCAACTCCCTCAACGCATCAGAAGCTATCCAGCGAGCGGATTTGAAATCTTGCTTCAATATTCTCTGAGCTGCATCTATGGCTTTCAAGCGCAATGCTTCGTTTCTTTTCCCAATTTGTCGCAGAGCCCAATTCACCGCTTTTCTAACAAAATTTCGCTCATCCCACGCTTCTCTTTCAATTATATCAAAAAATGGATAAAACATTTCATCAGTCATCTTCTTGTTGTGAACAGCCAGCTGACACATAAGTACAAATGCCGTTCTTTTTACAAACTCTTCAGAATTCGACGAATATTCATCAATTTTTCTTAATGCAAATGGTGTTTTCACCAAAAGATCAGAGCTCAAATCGCAAATATCCCAGCTATCAAAATCACTAACCCAGACATCAAACTGCTTTTCATCCACCAATTTAGGATTTTCAATAAAAGAAGCTAAGATTCTAGCTTCATGAATTTCTGTTTTCCACAAGGCCAGAGCCAAGTCATGATTTTTACCAATTCTCTTTGCTAATACCCTAACCAAAGGTATTTTAACCCCTAAAGCATTGTCACTTTTTATTCCAAAATGAGATAATTTTGCATAATGCTCAGGAGTCGACAAAGATTTTAACTCTTCGATAACGTCTTTTACTTCCATACAAAGAGATTATCGAACGATATTCATATTCGAAAGGCGATTTCTCGTTTCACTATCAAAATAAAGTAAAGCATTTTTATCTGCTGGCTTCAAAGGAAAATGTGTAGAGTCCGACAAATATGCAGTCGTTGGAATTAAATGATATTGATAAACGCTGTTCAACACCCCTCTATGCACATATACAGGTAAATAGGACGTGTTTCTAATTTTTTTTGATTTTGTATCAATTACCACTTTCAAAAGAATTCCACCATCGGTATTCGGTTTTCGTTGGTTCGAAATTGAGTTTCCCAATGAATAATATACCGGAATCGGCAAACTATCAGCATTTTGCAATATTTCGGCATTTTGAACCACATGCGGATGCCCTCCTACAACCAGCTGAACACCATTACGAACAAAGAAAGCAGCATAGTCGCGTTGCACTTTGTTGGCGCTCAATTCATATTCAGCTCCCCAATGCACTGTCATTATAATTTGATCTGCATTTTCCGATTTTGCTTTCTCAATATCTTTCTTTATCCTAACCGAATCCAAATAATTCACAACATTGGGATCCAGCACCTGATTACCATTCGTTCCATAAGTATAATTCAGAAATGCAAGCTTTATTCCTTTCTTCTCTATTATTAACGGATAAATGCTATCGCGCTGAATACTATCAATATAACTGCCTAAAGAGAGTAATTCTCTGTTTTTAATGGAGCGGATTGTTCTTTCAAGCCCTGACTTGCCACGATCCATCACATGATTATTTGCAGTAAGCAAAACGTCATAACCTGCATTTTTCAACCCATCTAACAATGCATCCGGACTCGAGAAGTTTGGATATCCGCTATATGGTTTGCCTGCAATAGGAACTTCAAGATTCGCTATAGCAATATCAGCAGAACTTATGTACGGTTTAATCTGCTGAAAACAAATATCATAATTGTATTTCTTGGAAATAGGATCGTAAGCAGCCTGAAACTGAGGCGAGTGTCCCATTACATCTCCGGCAAACAATAAAACCAAAGAATCAGGAACATTTTGGGGCAAATCCCTTGCAGAATTGTAGTTGTACGAAAAACTGCTAAAAACAAACAAAATCAATAGCGATAGTAGAACTTTCCTCATAGTTATCAAAGATTTCTAAAACAAAATGGAAAGATATGTTATAATGTTCATATACAACAAAATAAATATAGTCTACATCGCTAAATCAATCAGATTTCCAGCGCTCCAATCAACTCAGAAACATGTTTAAAGCCATGTTTATCCAAATATTCATTAATTCCATCCACAACCTTAACAGATACCGTAGGATCAATGAAATTAGCCGTACCAATCTGAATAGCGGTTGCACCAGCCAGCATGAATTCAATGGCATCAGTAGCATTCATAATGCCACCTAAACCAATAACCGGAATTTTCACTGCATTTGACACCTGCCAAACCATTCTTAAAGCAATTGGCTTAACTGCGGGTCCCGAAAGTCCACCAGTAATAGTAGATAAAACCGGTTTTCTTTTTTCGGCATTAATCGCCATACCAAGCAAAGTATTGATTAACGAGACAGAATCTGCTCCTTCACCCTCTACAGCCCTTGCAATCTCCGAAATATCGGTTACATTCGGCGAAAGCTTCACAATCATTTCGTTTTTGTATACCCTTCGCACTTCTCTAACTACCTGAGCAGCAGAAGGACAGCTTGTTCCGAATGCCATTCCACCCTCTTTTACATTAGGACATGAAATGTTTAATTCAATAGCAGGAATTTTTTCAAGCGAATTTAGCTTTTCTGCTGTCTCAACATAGTCTTCAACTGTAGAACCGGAAACATTCACAATTATATTTGTATCGATGTCTTTTATTGACGGATAAATCTTCTCAATAAAATAATCAACACCCTTATTTTGCAGTCCCACAGCGTTTAACATGCCCGAAGGGGTTTCAGCCATACGTGGATATGGATTCCCCTGACGTTCACGAATAGTAGTTCCTTTCACAAATATACCACCAATTCGCGACAAATCCATAAAGTCTGAAAACTCCGTCCCATAGCCAAATGTGCCCGATGCTGTCATCACCGGATTTTTCAATTGTAATTTCCCAATATTGATATTTAAATTTGCCATTTCAACTTTGTAATATTAAAAACAGGTCCTTCAGTACAAACACAAACATGTCCATCAACCGTATCGGTTACGCAACACAAACAAGCTCCAATTCCACAGGCCATGGTATTCTCAAGAGAAACCTCGCAAATAGCGTCTGTTTTAAGCGCATAAGAAGCCACAGCCTTCATCATGGGTGTTGGTCCACATGTATAAATATAATCGAAATTTGAGCCTTTTAAAACGGAATGCTGCGTAACAAATCCCTTTTCACCTAAGCTTCCATCTTCTGTAGTAATGTAGACATTTCCAAAACGCTCATATTCACTTTTCTGTAAAATATCAGCTTTAGAGCGAGCACCGAGCAAGAAATTAACTTCGTAACCACCTCTTTTGAAGTGAGCTCCTAAGAAAAGTAATGGAGCCACTCCACAACCACCTCCAATCAACATAAGTTTAGCATCTTTACGAGCAGGAGGAGTAAATGTATTTCCCAGAGGCAGTATAATGTTCATCGTTTCACCGACTTTCATCTCTGCCATTCGTTTTGTGCCATCACCAATCACCTGAATAAGTAACCACAATTCATTTGTTTCATAATCAACATAATGTATTGAGATTGGCCTACGAAGGAAAGTTGTATTCGATCCATCTACCCTCACCTCAGCAAACTGGCCGGGAAGAATTTCAGGAAGTTTTTCGGAAGAAGTAAGGATAATCAACGAGTATTGATTGCTCAATAACACGTTTTTCTTTACTATTAAATCTAGAATGAATTTCTTCATTGAATATATATTGTAT
>JBBIID010000289.1:4394-4617 GCA_037446675.1 Paludibacter sp. | reverse complement strand
ATTCTGAAAATGCAGGTGCCAGTCAATTGGGATTTATTCAGCGTTTCGAATGCTTCCTATGTAGATGGGTACATTATGGTAACAAGCAACAATGTATTTTGGCAGATTTTTGGACTATTTGCTTTTTCTCAGGCAATTTTTACGCTCGGATCGCTGTTTTTCAAAAACAATATTATCGCCAAAACCATTTTAAGTTTACTGACTGTCGGAGTTGTTCTTTTTA
>JBBIID010000289.1:0-4349 GCA_037446675.1 Paludibacter sp. | reverse complement strand
CAATGCTTTGTTTCCGATGCTGGTCATGATAAACGATGCAACAATACCACCGGTGGTAAATACGGCTGTTACAATACTGAGTTATATCATTTTGCCTTATCTGTGGATTATCAGTTATTTTAAATTATCCGAAAAACAAGTTTAATCACGTATTAAATTTTAACTTTATATGAAAACAAAGAACAGGGCAATAAAAGCAATTGCCGTAATCATTTTAGTGGGTGTTGGCGTATTTTGCAATACAAGCTATAAAATTAATGTCACGGGGACTAATTATTCGTTGACAAATGCCCGCGAAGAAGCACAAATCAAAGCTGATTCAACGGAAAATACACGCAGCAGAATTTTCGATTATACAAAATCCATTCTTCAATCGGGAATTCAACATTTAATTTCTAATTTATGAAAACAAGTAACAAATTATTACTTGGACTTTTCGTAATTGTGATTGCCGGAATGGTAATTCTGAACTTTGTGTTACACAACAGGCTAAAACCAACAATTGTGCAACAATCGATAAGCATTTCGACCAACGATTCCAGTTTTGTTGCCACCGACAGTTTATCTGATAACGAAATGGTAGAATGAAACCTCGTCCCGGCCTTATTTTTTGCTTGCTCATGGATTTGATTGGCTCGTTGAGCTTTTTCATTCCGGGCATTGGCGAATGGTTTGACATTGTCTGGGCACCTCTGTCAGCGTTCATTTTTTATAAAAGTTTTGGCGGAAAAGTAGGTCGATTCGGTAGTGTTATCAGTTTTATTGAAGAGATACTACCCTACACCGACATTCTCCCCACTTTTACTATTGCCTATTTTTACAATCGTTTTAAAAAGAAATAATTCATAATGAAACCGCTAAATATACATGCGTTCATGCACGTTCCTTACGAAGGACTGGGTTGCATGGAACACTGGATTCTGGAAAAGAAACATAACCTCACTTACACAAAATTCTACAACAACGACAAGCTTCCCGCCCTTTCTGAAATTGATTGGCTGATTGTAATGGGTGGCCCCATGGGAGTTTACGACGAAACAGAATATCCATGGCTTTCGGAAGAAAAATCGTTTATTAAAAATGTAATTGATAGCGGCAAAACAGTATTAGGAATTTGTTTGGGTTCGCAGCTGATTGCCGAAGTGTTGAGTGCAAAGGTTTACCCAAATAAGCAAAAAGAAATTGGTTGGTTCGATTTGCAGGTCACTGAAGAAGGAAAAAGTCAGTCGCTGCTAAATGATTTTGAAAATAGTTTTCCTGTTTTTCACTGGCATGGTGATACGTTCGATTTGCCGCAAGGAAGCATAAATTTGTTCCAGTCGGCAGTAACCAAACATCAGGCATTTTTGATCAATGAAAAAGTGTTGGGCTTGCAATTTCATTTCGAAGTAACCGCAAAAACATTGAACGAAATGGTTGAAAACGGCATGACAGAACTCATCGAGAGTGAAACAGTACAATCAGCTTCCGATATTCTCTTACAAACGGCGAATATAGAAGCGAATAATCGGAAAATGTATAAGATCCTTGATTATTTATCCGGAATAAAATAAAATTCAAAGGTAGGTGTCTCACAAGTAAAAGAGAACGCAAATTACGCAAATAATCGTAAATTCACTTATATTATAAATTGGTTTATTTCAGCAATATATAAAATTACCGATTTCTTAAATTTGCGTAATTTGCGTTCAAAAAGATTCTTTTGGGACATCCTTTTCTTTTTTCAGCAAACTGATTTTGAAAGCAACTGATTTGCAATAGTTACGGCTTGCTTTACCCTGTCGGAAATTCCAATCCCATCCCGAATACTTCCTGCAATTATTAAACCCGGATATTGTTGCTCTACCAACTTTATCGCTTGCAATCGTTGTTCCGTTTTCACATCGTATTGTGCAATCGCATATTTATATCGATAAATTTTCAGAAGATCAGGATCGGTCGTTGTTTTCATTGTAATCCGTAGTTCTTCCTGCGCTATTGATTTTATTTCGTCATCCGTTTTAATAAAAAAATCAGGCTTTTTCATTCCTCCCATAAAAACGGAAAGCATTGCTCCGCCTTCGGGACAACGATTTTTAAAAATGGCAGATGGAAAAAGAACTCCCAAAACCTGTCTTTTTTCTTTCGAAGGAACCAATCCACCAAAAGCATCGAGAGGAACGCCGTTCCATTTTTTATATCCGGCAGCCACCTGAATAACGGAAGCATAAGTAGTATTTGTCATGTGAAATATCTGTTCGGAAGGAATAAATGGAAGCACAGATGCTAATGCATAACCACCTGTGGTTGTGATAATACAGTTTGATTTTACTGAATAATTTTCTGCATTCTGCTTAAAACTAACTTCATAGTCAAGGCCGGGTTGCACTTTTACATTGCTGCAACCGGTTAAAATATTTTCCAATCCGATATTTTCAGTAAGGACATCAATCAGTTTTTGCAAACCTCCTTCCACCGAAAAAACATCTTTAGTAACCTTGGGTTGAGGATTTTTTTTGTATTCCTTGTGCTTTGCTATCGTACCGCGAACAAATCCGCCATAATTTTGCTCCAAAGCATAAAGTTTAGGAAGCGCATGGCGAACAATCAACTGTTTGGGATCGCCGGCATAAACACCCGAAACAAACGGATCGACAGCATAATCAAGAATGCTTCGTCCGAGCCGGCGAACCACAAGTTCTGCAACCGATTCGTCGGGATAACCGCCTTTCGGTTTGAACACTTCTCCCAGCACCCTGAACTTATCTTTAAGTGTAAAAAGTGGCGTGGTAACAGCTCCTACTAAATCGTGTCCTCCGGGTATTGGTTCCCATTTCATATTTTTCCAGATATAGCGTTTTTTTGCCGACGGATTGGCGATTTCGGCAGCACAGCTTTCGCCTAAATCATCGAACAAGTTTACCAATTCTTGCGAACTCAATACCCCGGTAGATGGGCCAGTTTCGAAAGTAAATCCATCCTGACACACAGTTTGAATAACACCGCCGGTACGCTCTTCTTTTTCAATAAGTAAGATATTTTTTCCTGCTTTTTTTAGGTAATAGGCTAACGTGAGACCAGTAAGCCCTGCACCGATAACTACAAAATCTTTATTCATTTTATTTATTTTGTTGATGTTATAAATCTGTGAAACATTTTTACGAGCGTTTGATCACTCATTGGGATTTCAACTCTACTGATATTTTTTATTTTCAGAACGTTTTTGGCATAAGGAATCAATTCAACATCCAAATCATATCGGGTCTCGAGATTTTCATTAATAAAACTGAGAGGAACAATAATAATTTCGTTTACATTATTCTTGCTAAGTTCTAAAAGGGTTTCCACCGTATATGGCTTTGTCCAATTTGTCGGTCCGATTTTCGACTGATAGCTTACACAATACGGCATTCCAAGTTGATCGGCAATTAGTCGTGCCGATTCCTCTGATTTCGTACAATAAATATCGCCTCTGTCTACAAACGATTGAGGAATAGCATGTGAGCTAAATAACAAAAATGGCTTTGCATAACCTTCTATATTAATTTTCCCCCTGATAAGATCAGACCAGTATTGAATAAATGACGCATCATTATAAAAGTCTTCAACATAATGAAGTCGAATATCCTGAAAGTCTCTCTCAAATTTCTGTAAGCTTGTCAACACGCTGCCGACAGTCGAAAAACTGGACTGAGGATACATGGAAATCACAAAAAACTGGCGAAATCCTTCACCATATAATTCGCGCAGTTTATTCTCGATAAATGGCTCTGAGTAAGAATACACCGGATAAATGGGATAATTGGAGGACAACAGCTGCTGAAGATCACCTGAAATGCTGTTCATGGATTTTTGCAACGGCGAACCACCTATTTGCATATATTTACGCCACGACGATTTGTATCGCAGATTACTAATAAAAGCTGAAAGCAATATCCTAACCGGGAGCGGCACATATATTATCGCTTTATCCATGAACATACGTTTCAGAAAAGTCTTCATTTCCTTTTCCGAACCCGGCGCGCCCATATTGGCAAGAATAACAGCTGTACGTTCGTCTGATTTGAGTAAATGCTTATTCTGGAGTTCTTCCATATTTGTCGTTTAAATCGTAGTTGAATACTGACCTTCCTTAAATGTGTAGGCCGGATCGAAGGCAACAGCTACATTGCGAACCACCAGCATTCCTTCTGCAGTTACACGCAATTGATCATCCGTCAGCTCCACCAAGCCATCTTCCAGCAACAATTTTATTTTCGGTGGATTGAATTGCGTAAGTTCCATAAAATCATTGATAGAAAGATGATATTTATCTGCCATTTGCTCAAAATTAAGCGTACCGTTACACATAATCTGATTGATGGTATCAC
>JBBIID010000288.1:662-4619 GCA_037446675.1 Paludibacter sp. | reverse complement strand
CAATTGAATACGCATATGTTATCTTCTCAAAATAAATTGTATTTGGGGAAATTTAAGCTCGATTTGAATTCGGCATTTCAGAGCACAGATCTTATCCATTTCGGTGATGTGGATGAAGTTGAAATTGAAATGAGACTTGCAACACTTACATACGAAGCAAAACTTCACTTGCCTTCGGATGTAAACTCAGAATATATTTTGGGATTTCAGGGATTTAATCAGTTTAACACAAACCAGAATGACAGAGAAACAAAATTGCTTCCCGATGCTACTACCAACAATTACTCTGCTTTCGGGTTGTTGCAGCATACTTTTTTCGATAAACTGAAAGTTCAGGCAGGCGTTCGGTATGATGATAAATCGATTCAAACGCAAACTATTGGTGTGCCGTCGAATTTAATGTCTTATCGTCCGGCGCTTGATAAAAGTTATGGCAGTTTTAGCGGATCGATAGGTGCAACATACAATTTCTCGGAAGAACTTTTGATTCGAGGAAATATTGCATCGGCATATCGTACTCCTAATCTTGCGGAACTGACATCGAATGGGCAACATGAACTTCGTTACGAAGTGGGCGATAGTCAGCTTGTCCCTGAAAATTCGTACGAAGGCGATTTGAGTTTGCATTATCATCGCAGTAATTTCACTTTCGATGTGGCTGGTTTCTACAATGCGGTTAATAATTTCATTTTCATTGCTCCTACGGGCGAAACAACGGATTCGGGCATTGGTATATATCAGTATAAGCAAGCTGATTCTTATTTGTTTGGTGGCGAAGCAGGATTGCATGTTCATCCGGAGTCTATTAAATGGTTGCATTTCGAAGGCATGTTTTCGTCGGTAATAGGGAAGCAGAAAGATGGCGATTATTTACCATTTATCCCGGCGCATAAGCTGCAATTTGAACTAAAAGCAGAAAAAGAAAAACTGCTTTGCATGCGAAATGTTTTTGCTGCGATTAACACGCTCACTGCTTTCGATCAGAACAACGCAGCACCTGATGAAACAACAACACAAGGATACACGCTGGTTGATTTCAACATTGGCGGATCGTTGAAATTTAAATATCAACCGGTACTTTTGAGCTTGGGCGTAAATAATTTGTTCGATACAAAATATATTGATCATTTATCCACACTGAAAGAAGTGAGTTTGTATAATCCGGGACGGAACATCGTGCTGAGTTTGAAGATTCCTTTTACTGTTATTGATAAAAAATAATTTTCTTTGAAAAATGGTTTTTCGAGAGGGTGTCTCTTATGTGTTTTTTGAACGCAAATTACGCAAATTTTTACAAATTTTATTTTAGTAATGCTGTGTAAACAATTCAATTTTAAGTTATTATGAATTATGTAAATTCGCGTTTATTTGCGTAATTTGCGTTCTGTTTACTTATTGGACACCCTCTCTTTTTTGTTTGCGGACTTATGGGAATAACCTGCTGTTTTGTTCGGACTATCTCACTAAAAAAATGTATTTTTGTGGTTCTAAAATCCGTTATGAGAATACATTTTTGTTCTGTAATTTTTGTCATTTGTGCAGTAATGCTCATGTCCTCGTGCGACGACATGAAAGATATTTCGGTGCCGGTTAACTTGCCGGAAATGGCGGGCGAAACTGGCAAACTCTATTTGCTGTCCGAAGGTTTGTTTAATATGAACAACAGCACATTAAGTCTGATTGATTTCGATAAAAGAAATTTTACTCCCGATGTGTTCAATTTTGTAAATAATCGTGGTTTAGGAGACACCGCAAACGACTTGCAACTATACGACAATAAACTTTGGGTGGTGGTAAATGTGTCCTCGCAGGTGGAAGTCATTGATATAAATACCGGAATCTCTATTCGACGTTTTTCTATCTTCAATGAGAAACACCAAGGACGGCAGCCGAGGTTTATTGCCTTTGCCGGAGAAAAAGCATACGTTTGCTCATTCGACGGAACGGTTACCCGAATCGATATTCCAACTTTGACGATTGATGGATTGGCAACTTGTGGTCGAAATCCGGATGGAATTGCTGTGGCGAACAATAAATTGTATGTTTCCAACTCCGGTGGACTCGATAATCCTAATTACGATACTACGGTTTCGGTGATTGATATTCCAACTTTTACTGAAACAAAGAAAATTGAAGTAGGATTGAATCCATACAAACTGGTAGCCGATAGTGAGGGTGATGTTTATGTTATTTCTCGTGGTAACAATTCGGATATAAAATCGAAGTTCTGCAAGCTGAATAGCGAATCGGATATATTAGAACAAACTTTTACTGATATTCCGGCTATCAATTTCTGCATCCGAAACGATACGGCTTATTTGTACAATTTTGATTTTGTTACGAACGATTATTCCGTAAAAACGTTCGATTGTAAGTCGGAGCAAATTATTTCCGACAATTTTATTACGGATGGCACTGTGCTGGAACGTCCTTTTTGTATAGCGGTAAATCCCCGGAACGGGAATGTTTATCTGACCGATGCGCATGCTTATACTGTGAAAGGAGATTTGTTGTGTTTTAATCGTCAAGGGAAATTGCAATATAAACTCGAAAGTGTTGGATTGAATCCGAACTCAATTATTTCTGTCCCGTAAAGGAATATCGTTCCACCGATTTTGTGTACCTTTGTTAGTTAAATAATGGAAATATGCATCTGTTTAAACGAATACTAAAATATATAACTCATTACTGCACCGCCAGAAATACGAAAGGATTTGGAGTTCATTCACCTTTTATGTTTCAATTTATTCAGAATGTGCTGGGCGAAAGGCATTATTTTTATGTGTTTAGTGAAATTGAGAATTTGAGAAAAAGTGAGTTGAAAAATGCTGAAACAATACAAATTGTCGATTTCGGAACAGGAGAGAACCGGGAAAGTACTGTGAAAGATATTTTGAAAAAATCAGTAAATCCCGCTAAATACGGAAAATTGTTGTTTCGGATTGTTCATTATTTTAAATTTCAGGATGTATTGGAACTTGGCACTTCACTGGGTTTTTCCACATCTTATCTGGCTTCTTCATCTTCAGAAATTAAATGTACAACCGTTGAAGGAAGTCCTGAAATTGCAAGCCGTGCCCGTCGAAATTTTGAAAAACGAAATCTGAAAAATATTGATCTAGTTGTTGGAAATATTGACGATGTTTTGGCGGATATTATCGATATGAAAGAAAAGCTGGACTTAATTTACATTGATGCTAATCATACGCAGGAAGCGACATTACGATATTTTGAAATGTGTTTGTCAAAAATACACAATGAATCGGTAATGGTTTTTGATGATATTCACTGGTCGGAAGGTATGGAAGAAGCATGGACTAAGATTGCAGCTCATCCGGCCGTAACAAGTACAATTGATATATTCCAAATGGGAATTGTTTTCTTTAATAAAAATCTGATCAAAAAGAACTACAAAGTTATTTATTGAGATTATAGAACTATTATTAACAATTATTTGTAAAAATGAAATTATATACAAAAACCGGCGATAAAGGACAGACTGGCCTGATTGGAGGAACAAGGGTTATGAAAAACGATGTCCGTATTGAGACATATGGAACCGTTGATGAACTAAACTCTTTCGTTGGACTGCTTACTTGTCAGGATGTAGAAGCGCAAGATCTCGCGTTTTTGAGAACGATCCAACATCAATTGTTTACAATCGGATCTTATTTGGCAACAGATACCACAAAAGTGGAACTTTCGACGGCATCCATATTGAAGGAAGATGCAATAACCGCCATCGAATTGGAAATTGACAGAATAGTGGCTCATTTACCTGAATTGAAATACTTTGTTTTGCCCGGAGGTTCGCAGGCAGGAGCTTTGTGTCATGTTTGCCGTACGATTGCCCGAAGAGCCGAACGACGTGTTTTTGATATGAAAAGTGTGTATGATGTTGAAAATGTGGTTGTTGTATTCTTTAATCGGTTGTCTGATTATTTCTTTGCATTATCA
>JBBIID010000288.1:0-651 GCA_037446675.1 Paludibacter sp. | reverse complement strand
TAAAAACGGGGGCGAAGAAATTTTTTGGAAAAGTTAGGTTTAATAAAAAAAATTTCTATTTTTGCACGAAATTAAACAATTAGGATTCTTAACTTATTTACCTAAAAAATAGAGTTGACTATGTATTGGACGTTGGAATTAGCTTCTAAAATTGAGGATGCGCCATGGCCGGCCACAAAAGATGAATTAATCGATTATGCAATGCGCTCAGGTGCTCCACTTGAAGTGATTGAAAATTTGCAAGAGATTGAAGACGAAGGAGAAATCTACGAATGCATTGAGGATATATGGCCGGATTATCCAAGTAAGGAAGATTTCTTTTTTAACGAAGAAGAATATTAACCATTAGAGAAAAGCACGTTAGCTAACTCATACAACGGGAATAATTTTTGAAAAATAGTACAAAAATATGTTTGCGTAAACAATTTTTGTGCTGTTTTTCAGTTAGAATAAAACCGTAATGCGACACAGCTTAGGTATCGTTAAATGTGTCGTGAATGAAAATAGCTGATTATAGCCTATGAGAAGAGTAGTTTTAATTTTTTTGTCATTACTTATTAGCGTAGGTGCAGCGTATTCTCAATTCGATGCTCAGTTGAGCCAATACATGTTTCATAATTCATCGTTCAATCCGGCAGCGGTCGGAGAGGG
>JBBIID010000287.1:3292-4634 GCA_037446675.1 Paludibacter sp. | reverse complement strand
TGTTACTTTTAGGTGCAGCAGCTCAGGTTGGTATTTTCGCTACATTCATTGGCGCTTATGCCATCGGATTTACGCCTGAACAGTGTGGTGCAATCGGCATCATTGGTGGTGCTGATGGTCCAACGGCTATTTTCCTTTCGTCACGTCTTGCTCCCGAATTAATGGGTGCAATTGCCGTGGCTGCATACTCCTATATGGCTTTGGTACCAGTTATTCAACCTCCTGTAATGAAATTACTAACCAATAAAAAAGAACGTGTGATCAGAATGAAACCTCCCCGTCAGGTTTCCCGCTTCGAAAAGATTGCTTTTCCAATTATTGGTTTGCTGTTGACTACTTTCATTTCACCAAGTGCCATGCCGTTGTTAGGAATGTTATTCTTCGGTAATTTATTGAAAGAATCAGGCGTAACAGAGAGACTTGCCGAAACGGCACGTTTTGCGTTGATTAATACGATTACCATTTTGTTAGGATTGACTGTGGGTGCTTCAACACAAGCTGATAGATTCCTAACAGTGGATTCGCTTCTGATTTTTGGCTTAGGTGCTGCTTCATTCGTGGTGGCAACGGCCAGCGGCGTTATTTTTGCAAAAATCATGAATTTGTTCCTGAAAGAAGGTAACAAGATAAATCCGTTGATTGGATCTGCAGGCGTTTCAGCAGTGCCTGACTCTGCTCGTGTGTCACAAGAAGTTGGTTTACATTATGACAAAACCAATCACTTGTTAATGCATGCAATGGCTCCAAATGTTGCCGGAGTAATCGGTTCAGCAGTTGCTGCCGGTATTTTGTTAAGTATGCTTTCCTAATTTTGAAATTCAAAATCACGTCCTTGAAAGTCCGTTGGAATTATCCAATGGACTTTCTTTTTTCCTTACTTTTATGTCAGTCCAGTTATTCCCGAATGACATTTTTGTGATAAAACATTTGCTATATATTTGTTATTTATCTGTATAACAAATATTTATATTTAGGCATAATGATTGATTTGCAATGGAGAAAAAGAAAAATTATGGATGAGGAAATAAAAGAACTTGAAAAAGCTGTGAGCAAGGCACGTTTTACACTTTCACAAAAGGCCGGTGAATTACACGATTTAATTGAAGACAGATTGCCGGCAGATTATACCGACATACCAGCTTATGCAGAAGCCACCTACAATGCATGCAAAAAATGGGATGAGTTAAACAAAAAGCTTATTGAATTGAAACGGTAATAAACGAGGTTTCCTGTAATAATTAATATTCTCTGTTAATTGTTCCTTGTTTTTTCCTTACATTTGCATGTATATAAAAATTTATTTCATGCAATCGACTTCCCCATACTATAATTTGGCCCATGA
>JBBIID010000287.1:0-3263 GCA_037446675.1 Paludibacter sp. | reverse complement strand
TTGTTTACTAACAGAAGTATTTTTTTGACTGGAAAAGCGGGTACAGGTAAAACAACTTTCCTTCACAGCTTAAAAGCTGAAACAAAAAAGCAAATGGCAATAGTTGCTCCCACCGGAGTAGCTGCTATAAACGCGGGAGGAACAACCATACATTCATTTTTTCAATTGCCTTTCACTCCTTTTGTGCCTACATTGCAGGGGAAGAAAGATCTTGTCGAAAAAATAAAAATGACGAGCTTCAGGCGAAAAGTGTTGCAAGAGCTGGAATTATTGGTGATTGATGAAATAAGCATGGTGCGAGCCGATGTGATTGATACTATTTTGCGCCATTTCCGATACCGAAACAATGAACCATTTGGTGGTGTGCAGGTTATTTTTATTGGCGATATGTTTCAATTGTCGCCCGTTGCCATTGAAAATGAATGGCGCTTGCTTTCAGGATTTTACAAAAGCCCATACTTCTTTCATAGTCAGGTTATTTCTCAACAAACTCCCGTTCATATAGAATTTGATAAAATATTTCGCCAAACGAATGCCGATTTCATATCGCTATTGAATGAGATTCGCAACAATCGATTATCCGATGAGGGTCTAAAACTTCTCCTAAGTCGTTATAATCCGGCTTTTGCCCCTGCCAAAGAAGATACTTATATCACATTAACCACTCATAATTATAAAGCCGACAAAACTAATTCCGACGAACTTTCAAAGCTTAATGGGAAAATTTATCGCTTCCAGGCAGGTATAAAAGGAGATTTTCCTGAAAAGAGCTATCCAACTGAAAAAGAGTTGATTCTCAAAATTGGTGCGAAAGTAATGTTTATCAAAAATGATACTCAAACTGTTCGGCGTTTTTTTAATGGAAAAATTGGAATTATTGAAGATATTGACGAAGATACAATTTTCATTAAATGTCCAGGAGATAATGAAATCATAGAGCTGGAAAGAATGGTTTGGGAAAATGTACGTTATTCTACTAACGATAAAACGAAACAAATTGTAGAAGAAACCATTGGAACCTTTGAGCAATATCCCTTGAGGCTTGCTTGGGCAATTACGATACATAAAAGTCAGGGACTTACCTTCGAAAAAGCAATCATTGATGCGGAAGACGCATTCAGTCCCGGGCAAGTGTATGTGGCTCTGAGCCGTTGTCGATCGATGGAAGGTATGATTCTTTGGAGCAAAATAAACCCGAACAGCATCGAAAATGACAGGCAAATTGTTGAACATGAACAAAGAAAGTTGCCTGCTCTGGAGCTGGAAAGGATATTGAACGAAGCTCGAAATGAGTTCCGAACGGTTGTTTTAAATCAATTATTTGATTTTAAAATTGCTATTGGATTTATCTCACGTTTGATCCGTGAAATTAAAGAAGTCGAAAGTTCGTTCAACGAAGAAACTCAGGAATATTTACAAAGCATTTACAAACAGATTGAAAATATCCAAGATATAGCCATAAAATTCCAACATCAAGTACAAAACATACTCGGAAATCAACCAATAAACGAAGATTATTTAAGCGAAAGGTTGACGGCTGCAATGGATTTTTTCAAAGTAAAAGTGGAACAACTCATGGAGACATTGAGGCAATCTCCTGCAGTGACCGACAGTCGCGAAAATGGGAAAAATTATGATGAGCAAATCAGTTTAATTTTTGGATTTTTAGCTCAAAAACTGCATATTTTTAAAGAGTTGAAACAACCTTTTATTGTCGAAGATTATTTTTTATTGAAAAACACATTTTCACTTCCTACTTTTAGTGTAAACAGCTATGCTAAAACAACTTCAACAAAATTGATTGAAACGCGAAACCAAAAGTTGTATTATAAGTTAATGACTCTTCGCAACAAAATATGCGAACCGGATGACTTGCCTATTTACATTGTAGCAGGCAGCAAAACACTTTTGGAAATGTCCAACTATTTACCGCAGAACGAGGATGATTTACTTCGGATATCGGGTTTTGGCCCGGCAAAAGTATTAAAATACGGTTCTCTATTTTTGGACGTAATTCAACAATATTGTAAGGAAAACAATCTAACGTCGCTAATGGATGAAAAAGAAAAGCCCAAAGAGAGAAAAGCGAAGCGACAAGTTGGAGAAACCTACAGAACTTCATTAGAAATGTATAAACTGGGTAATACCATTGATGAAATTGCTTTCACGAGAAATTTGGCCAAAACGACGATTATTTCTCATTTGGAACGCTATTTAATATCCGGTGAACTGAATATCGATGAATTTGTTTCATCGGAGAACAGAGAAAAGGCGGCTAAAATGATTCGGGAAAAGTCAGAAATTGATTCAACTTACGAGCTGTTGAGTTCATTTATGACTTACACCGAAGTAAAAATGTATATGGCCTGGTTGAGAGGCGAAAAAAACAAAAATTGAAAATTTTCAACAACAAAATTGGCTTATGTCTTCCTTACTAGTTTTCGGAATACTCACTGCAATCATTGTTTTTATATCGTGGCGTACACTGTTCGATGTAAACACACACGGATTTTACCGCTTTTTCGCATGGATAGGCATGGCGTGGATCTTCTCGATAAACTATGAATTTTGGTTTGTTCAGCCGTTCTCAATAACTCAAATCATTTCATGGATCTTACTCGTTTATTCCGCTTATCTGGTTATTTTTGGCATAATTCTAATCCTGATAAAAGGGAAACCAAGCAATAAACGTAACGAAGAAAATTTATTTGGATTTGAAAAAACAACAGAACTGGTAGAAACAGGAGTTTTTAAGCATATTCGACATCCGCTTTATGCATCGCTCATTTTTGTAAATTGGGCGATATTGTTGAAAAATCCTGAATTATATCTGATTATTATTGCTAGTATTGCCACTGTGTTCCTATACATTACCTCAAAATTTGATGAAAAAGAATGTATTCGCTATTTTGGAGATAAATACCTGAACTACATGAAAAAAACAAAGATGTTTATTCCCTATATGTTTTAATTTATATATAATTGATTATGATTGGATTATTACAAATTTCATTGATTGATTTGAAATTCCTTCAATTGAATGAAGCAGTTGAAAATGTTGCCAACATTTGGTTTAATATTTTATTATTCACAATAATTCTCACTTTTATTATTAGTGAGTTCACAAAAAACCATAGTCAGGTTGATAAAATATGGAGCATTCTGCCGATAATTTATAGTTTTGTGGTGCTTGTCAACTTTTCAACATCGGCTCGCATTGTGCTAATGACAACCCTTGTAACTATATGGGGAATTCGGTTAAG
>JBBIID010000286.1:2742-4636 GCA_037446675.1 Paludibacter sp. | reverse complement strand
TTTCCTCAGCGCAACAAGTTCTTTCGCCAGTTCATAATGATCTTTTGGCGATTTATTATAATCCAGACTCAGCTGCACAACCGGAATGTCTGCTTTCGGATACATTCGCCGAAGCACACTCCACGTTCCATGATCGAATCCCCATCTCTCATCCGGTAAAATATGATTTTCAGCCGCTAAAAACATTACCTCGTTGGCCAACTTTGGATTGCCGGGAGCCGGATATTCTACCTCGTACAACGCACACGGGAAACCACCAAAATCATGAATCGTAGTTGGGCTAGGCATAGCTGTTACCTGCGTTCCGCGGGTTTCCCAATGAGCGGAAATACTCAAAATGGATTTCGGACGCGGCAAAGTTTCACCTAATTTTTTCCAACCATCAACAAATTCATTTTCTTCAATGGCATTCATTGGGCTCCCATGTCCGACAAACAGCACAGGCATAAGACCTGCGCCATATTCAAAATTTGTTTGACTCATGATTTTAATTTTTTATTTCTTTATTTAATAGCAAACTGAATATCACAAATCAGCTTTACTTTTTCGCCAACCAACACACCACCTGCTTCAAGTGCCGCATTCCAGTTCATTCCCCATTCTTTGCGATTTATTTCACCTGTAACGGAAAATCCTGCTTTTTTGTTTCCCCACGGGTCGGTCATAAAACCACCAAATTCAGCATTTAATGTAACCGGTTTAGTCACGCCCTTAATAGTCAAATCGCCTTTCAATTCAAAATTATCTTCATCTTTTTGCGTCATTCCCTCTCCTTCGAAAACCATTTTCGGATAGTTTTCCACATCGAAAAAGTCAGCACTTTTTAAATGAGCATCTCTGTCGGGTGCTTCGGTATCAACCGAGGCTACATTAATCGAGAATTTTACTTTTGCAGTCGAATAGTCATCGCCTGTCATACTTGCTTCACCTTCAAACTCTTTAAAACTTCCCAACACATTGGAAATCATAAGGTGTTTCACTTTAAATTGAACTCTGCTGTGTGCGGGATCTATCACGCCGTGCACTAATTTTGCTGTTGTTTCTGTTGCATTCATAATCTTTATTTTTTTATTGATTTTTGTTCGAATTATTATGATGCAAAGATACGGCGGTAAAAAAGGCAAGCGGTAACACTTTTCGGAAAACTAGTGGTACTTTTAAGAAATCATTTCACGTGTTATTTCTCTGAATTGAGTTGGAGTAACGGAAAGTTTGTTGCGAAACACACGCGTAAAGTAAGATTTTTCGTTGTATCCCAACTCAAAACCAATCTCGGAAACCGTTTTTTCGGTATGAATCAAAAGATTTTTCGCCTCGATCAGTTTTCGTGTTTCTATAATTTCAGAAACGCTTTTCTGAAAATTCTTTTTGCAAATTAAATTAAGATTTCGTTCCGACATATTCATTTTATCTGCATAAAATGCAATTCCTTCGTCACGCCTGAAGTTTTGCTCCAAGATCCTAAGGAACGTATTGAATGTTTCTATTTGAGTTGCTTTTTCTGCTTTTTCGATCGGGATAATACGTTTTCGCTCCGCTTCAATCATCGAAATCAGAGCCGCTGTAAGATGTCTGATCGTCTGGAAATCGGGATTTTCCTCGTTGTATTCATGATTAATAATCTGACAAAGGGATGTAAACCGCAACAAACAACCATTTGCTCCGATCGGGATATTCGTAGTACTAAAAAAATTGGAATAGAAATTCAATTTCGAATCAGGCAAAAATTCGTTTCTGTAGTTAATAACCCAACCACGCAAATCGTCGTGAGCAACAATTTTGTGCATTTTCCCCATCGAAACATAACTGGCAAACGGTGCCGCCACCACCTCCGAATTAAAATCAATATAATGTTCTAAACTCCCTTCCGTTACAATAATCAACTCTTCAAAAT
>JBBIID010000286.1:0-2594 GCA_037446675.1 Paludibacter sp. | reverse complement strand
TTTAAACGTAAAAAGATTGCATTTTTTACATTTCGCTCAAACTTTTCAACTTCGAAAGACCATTATCCCAGTCTTTTCCCATTGCTTTATCCATATCCATAAACAAGTGTATTATATTAAACGGATAAGCCATAGTGCCTGTCATTCCCCAGGTTGCGTTCGTTACCATTCCGTCCGACACCAGTTTTACATACGCTTTACCGTGACTTTCGTTTGGTTCGTAAAAATTCAGATCTGTTTCGAACAAATCGGGTTTCTCAATTTTAGAAATGGTCTGACTACCACTTCCCACAATATCACTTTCCCAGCTTTGTTTAGCTCCAATAGCACCATCCATTCCGGTCATTTCTTTTTTCATGCTCGGATCATGATCATTCCACGGACTCCATTTATCTAAATCGGCAAGACTGTTTACATTTTCCCAAACAGAATCGATCGGCGCATTAATCGCTATTGTTTTTTCGTACGAAAAATCCTTTGGAACAAACAATGCCACTATTAGAGGAATCGCAATCACAATAAGAAGTCCAACTCCTATTTTTTTTAATGTTTTCATGTTTTTTATTATTTAAGAACAAAAAAAGTGATTATTAAATTAAACACACAACTTACAAAAAAGTTGAAAACATATTTTTTACTTTATCGAAAACAGCAAAAGGTCAACCATACTTTTGAACGTTTGATTAAAAAAAGCTACTTTTGTCATCGTAACTTTTTAATACGCAAATTCAGTTTTACTATAACGAATAAAATATGTCAGTCGAACAATTAACTTCCGGCAACAAGAAAAAAGTACTTTTCATCGACAGAGACGGAACCATTATCGCCGAACCGCCGGTTACTTATCAGGTCGATAATCTGGAACAACTGGAATTTCTTCCGGGCGTTCTGAGAAACTTGTATTTTATTCGTCACAAACTGGACTTCGAATGGGCATTGGTTACCAATCAGGATGGACTGGGAACAGACGTTTACCCTCAGGAAAATTTTGACGCTGTACAGAGTAAGTTTATCCAGATTCTGGAAAACGAAAACATCAAATTCGACAAAATTTTCATCGACAAATCATTTCCTGAAGATAATCTTCCAACCCGCAAGCCGGGCATTGGCATGCTGACTGAATATTTTTCCGATCAATACGATTTGACAAATTCATTCGTTATTGGTGACAGGATTACCGATGTTGAACTGGCTAAAAATCTTGGTTGCAAAGCGATTTTTTTGAGTAGCGATCAACAAATTCTTGCAGACAGAACCTTACAGGATTATTGCGCTTTGCAAACTTCGAATTGGGACAGCATTGCGGAATTTTTGTTTGCAGGAGAGCGTACTGCCACAGTAAAGCGAACCACCAAAGAAACAGATATTGATATAGAACTCAATCTCGATGGTTCAGGCAAATGCGACATTGCAACCGGATTACACTTTTTCGACCACATGCTCGAACAAATCGGCAAACACTCGGGATGTGATTTAAAAATCCACGTAAACGGCGATTTGCAGGTAGACGAACATCACACCATTGAAGATACGGCCATTGCGCTTGGCGAAGCTTTCGGAAAAGCATTGGGCAACAAACGTGGCATCGAGCGTTACGGTTTTTATTTACCTATGGATGATTGCCTTTGCTCGGTAGCGCTTGACTTTGGAGGACGCGCATGGTTGGTTTTCGATGCAGAATTCAAACGTGAATACATTGGTGATTTCCCGACTGAAATGATTTTGCATTTTTTCAAATCGCTAAGCGATGCTGCGCGAATGAATCTGAACATAAAAGCCGAAGGAGACAACGAACATCACAAATTAGAGGGCATTTTCAAAGCGTTGGCAAAAGCAATAAAAATGGCAATTAAACGTGATATTTATAAATTTGAATTACCAAGTACAAAAGGAATACTTTGATAATTCTTTTTCATCATTCAATTACAGAATATGCGATTTTTTCTCCGATATATTTCTTTAATCATTGTTTTTACTTGCTTCGAGCAGCTGATTTTTGCGCAACCTCAGACCTCCAATCCGCCTCGTTTGGTGATTGGCATTATGGTGGACGGATTACAACAAAAGCATATTGATTTTCTTTGGAATTATTTCGATTCCAATGGCATAAAACGCATTATTGAAAAAGGGGCAAACTGCGAGAACGTATCTTACAATGTTATTTCGGCAGGCAACGCTTCCGATATTGCCACTGTAATGACCGGCTCTGTTCCTTATTATAATGGCGCAGCTGGAGATTTTTATTACAACAGAAATGCCAGCGAAATTCAATCCATTTTGCTCGACAACAATCAGGTTGGAATCGGAACAAAATTGAACTACTCGGCTCACAATCTGCTTTCAAGTACCATCAACGACGAGTTAATGCTTACAAATCCCGGAAAATCGAAAAGTTATTCGGTGGCAATCAGCGCAGAAGAAGCAATTATGCTAGGCGGACACACCGCTAAAAGTGCGGCATGGATTGATGACGAAAACATGAAATGGGTGACCACAGGTTATTACAGCGATGGACTTTCGCGCTGGGCAGACGAAATGAACGTAAACGGAACTTTCCAAACACTTTCAAATACCGCGTGGGAGCCTCTGTTCAA
>JBBIID010000285.1:0-4666 GCA_037446675.1 Paludibacter sp. | reverse complement strand
AGCCGCGTCCGCGGCTGGCCGGCCCGCTTGCGCGTGCTGCGGTGGGTGATGCTGCCGGACCAGAACTACCTGGAACATCGCGGCACCGCCGGCCGCGGCGCCGGGGGTGGCGTGCTCGGATCGCTGAAGCGGATCGTCGTGCGGCTGCGGCCGCCGTCAGCCCCCCGTTAGCGGCGAAGCCGGCGGGGCCGCCAGGCCGGCGATGGTCGCGTGCACCATCTCGACCGTGGTCGCCACATCGCCCGACCAGAGCGCGAAGGTCCCTTTCTCGGTCTCTCCCTCGCCGAGGCGGTAGTCGGCGACGTAGACGGTTCCGAGGGACGAGTCGGAGACCGTGTAGGGACCGGTCTTCGAGGAGACGACGGAGGCGCCGGACCAGTCGATGGGCTTGAGGATCTTGTTAAAGATATTTCCATAATCCAAGGAAATGAAAATAAAACACCGACAAAATGACGACAAAAGTAATACAAAAGCAGTACAAAAGCCGGGAACAAAAGTTTCAACAATCTTTTTAACGTCGTTTTAAAGCAAAGTTAACTTTGCATAATATTCTATTTAACAACATATTACAAAAAACACAACTCAGAGAGTAGTCATCTCTACCTGTCTTTGCGGAGGAGTTTTAAGTCGAAATCATAAAAGAGTGCTGTTGAGGAACTAAGTATTGTTCTCTCAAAATAAATCTGCTATATTTGTACTTTATTATTCCAATAAAGGCTACTTTTTACGATTGACAAATTCCCTTAACCAAGAAATCATTTGACGTTAAATATGACATCAAAAAAAGATTACACGAAAGACATCATTGAAGAATACAACCTTCGTTTAGGATCATGGGGAAATTCGGAAAATTGGGGATTAAGCGAATTTAAAATGTTGGAAGATCTGATCTTCGAAGCCTCGAAAATGCGCATCAACGCCAATACATTGAAGCGTTTTTTTCAACAACGCACCTCCAACCCCCAAATGGCAACCTACAATGCTTTGTGTATTTTTCTGGGTTATTCAGGCTATGCTGAGTTCGTCATGAAGAAAACCCAACAAGAGAAAACTCAACAGGAGAGTAAAAAAGAAACAACTACATCCGAGCCAATTCTTCCCGCTACAAACTCACAGGAATCACAACTAGACAAAGATCCAAAGGTTCAAAAAAATGATAAGCCTGAGTATTGGTTCAAAAAATACAGGAAATCAATTTACACCATAGCTGCAATAGTTATTATTGCTCTTCCTTTTGTCCTGAGCGTTTATTGGGACGATATAAAAAAAGAAAGAGAAAACAGACTGATCGAAAAAATTGTTTTCGAATCGGTTTCGACCAAAGGAGCTTCACCTTTCACACTAAAAGTGAAATATGAGATTCCACAAAAATTGCTCGACAGTATTTCGCTGGTATGCACCGAAGCCAATGGTGATATGACTACCCGCGAAATTCATGAATCAAAAAGTGAATTATTCGCTACTTTCATATATTCTGGGAGAGGATTGTGTCAATTGAGATACAAGAACAAAACGATTCGTACAATTAGCGTAGAATCCAGAACACCCGGCTGGTCGGCTTATTTGATGGAAGACAGAATCGACTTTTATCAGGCGTTTCCTTTCAAAAGTGTAAGTACCGAAAATGGCTACATGACACTTCCTGTAGAAAAAATACCTGAAAAAGCATTAACCGACAAGTTGTTCGTCAGCTACGATTTCTATAACGACAGTATTATCGATGGCGACAACTTTATTTTCGAAGCAAAAGTCCGAAATTCGGTTAACGAAGATCATGCTATCCCCTGTAATGACATCATGATGTATATTTTTTCCGATACCGGATTGCATGGCTTTGCGCTGAATGAAAGTTGCTATTCGTATCTGAAATTTATTAGCAGCGAAAAAACGATCACCGGAAATCAACAGGATCTTAGCTGGTTGAAATTCGATCCGAATATCTGGCATGTTATGCGTATCGAAGTATTAAACAAACAAACTACTTTCTACCTCGACGAACACGTAGTGTCAAAAATGAATTATAAAGTCAGTATAGGCACTGCAAACGAACTTACATTGCGATTTAAAGGCTGTGGAGCCGTAAATTACGTAAAAGTTATTAATCCAAAAACAGGTTCGGTTGTAATTCAGGAGTATTTTGGGCAAAACTCATAATACTTTAAAGAAAGGAGATATATAAAAAGCGAAACTGTCATAACCTGATTATGACGGTTCCGCTTTTTTTTGAAATAAAAATTTTAATTCCGTTTACCGCGTCCAAACAACAACACTGCCGGGGTTCACTTCTTTGCTACCAATAACGATATTAGCTCCTGAGGGAATTGGAGCAATTACAACATCCGACGAATAATTAACGGTAACCCAATATCCATCACGAAATTCAGTGAAAACATAATCGGGAAGATCTAAAATTGAAGCTCCGTTTTCAATATAAATTTTACGAAGGAGCTGCTTTTCGAGCATCTGATCTGATGACACAACTCCTATGTAGTAAACAGCACCTTTACCAATTTTATTCTTCACCACACACGGTTTTCCTGCATAAAACTGATCGGCATGTGTCGCCAGAATCTGAGTCCCTGCATTAGCCGTGAGAATATCGCTCCAAATGTTCCATTTATAATTCACAGAGTTAAAAGTGATATTTCCTGCGTCGGTTGGAGCCAACTGGTCGAAATAATCAACCTTTGCTCCTATCAAATCTAAAATAGGTTTTTGCAACGGGGCTTCCCATAAATGAGAATTGTTATCCTTCATTCCCGAACGACTTGACAAGATTAACACTCCACCGTCTGAAACATATTTTTTCCATTTCGATACAAGTTCGTCATCCACCATTTCATAAGCAGGTGCCACCATGAAAGGAAATTTCTTGACATCGAACACATCGGTCTCCTGCAAAAAGGTAACCGGAGCTCCAAGCGATTTCAGTTTTTGGTAATAACGATAATAAATGTCCCAACTATCCCATTGTTGTGTAAGTTTCACTGTTTCGAGCGACATCAGATTATCCTGTTTCCAAAGAAATGCGGTATTTCGCGAAGCCAAATCGACAGGCATCTTAACCTCATTGACATCTAATTTTTTCAAAAAATTTATTTCTTTTATAGCTTCCACATATTCTTTTCCTCCCGGAGAAACGGTAACACCATCGGGCTCCATAATAGCTTTATGAAATTGCTCGGCTCCGTACAAAATCTGGCGAAAACGATAAGTACAAACAAAACGATCGCCCAACCCGAAACAATGCCAAATCCACATGCGAACAGCTCCCGGAAGCGGTTGAGAATTCCAGCTTCCCCAATCAATTTGTCCGGGTTGAAGTTCCATTATTCCGGTAAACCCTTTTACAGAACGAGCCAAGTCGCTTGAAAATGACAATTCCATTCCACTTCCTAACCTATGAGCCAAATTTCCTGTCGGGTAATTCAAATATGTGCTCAACAAATACATTGTGTGAGAAGCAAAATCAAGATCTTTTCGGCTACGAAACAAATCTACCGACGGAAGAAATTTGTAATATGCAAAATTGGTCGTGATCCATTGATCTGAAGAAATTCGTCCATTTAAAACATCGGCCTGAAAACTTAATGCCGAAGCCAGTGCATCGGCGGTAAAACGCTTAAAATCTATCTTAGCATGTGGATTATTGTTTCGTTCGTTGGAATTTGGAATATCAATCTGATTGAAATTATTGAACGTATAACTCCAAAAAGCCGCTCCCCACGCTTTGTTTAACTCACCAATACTGCCATATTTATTTTTCAACCATTGTTGAAATGATTTTTTGGCAAACAAGGAATAATCAGCCTGCCCTTCGTAGTGCGGTTCGTTATCGATTTGCCAACCGCATACCACAGGATTATTTCCATAACGATCGGCCAATTTCTCCACAATTTTTCGTACATATTTCTGATAAACCGGATTAGCTCCATTTGCATTCAATCGCATCCCATGTTTCACCTGAAAGCCATTTTCGGTTACAATCAAGATATCAGGATGTTTCTGGGTAAGCCATGCCGGAGGCGTAGGCGAAGGCGTACACATCACTACTTTTAAACCATATTTTCCAGCTAATGATACACACTTATCTAACCACCCGAAATCAAAATGGCCTTCGGTCGGTTCCAGTCGTGCCCAAGAGAATTCGGCAAAATGGGTAAAAGTAAATCCTAAATCGGCAATTCGTTTAATATCCCTTTCCCATTGATTTTCGGGCCAGTGCTCAGGATAATAATACGCTCCAACCGGAAGTATAGATTTGCTTTGAGAATCAATTAAATTTTGTGCCTGCACTGGAAAAAAGAACAGGAAACTGAGTGCGAATAAAATAAATGTATTTTTCATTTGGAGTAGTAATTAGTTAAATATCAATGTTTTTTTGATCAACCATTTCTAAGTTCATTTTTTTTATTTTTCAAAACGAAAACGGATTGGCTATTGAGATTTCGTTTCCCGACTTTTTTTCTCTCAGGATTATTTTGCTTCTTGCAAGTTCAAGCTCTCCTACCCCATTGAAATGTTTTGGAATATGAACTTGAAAGCAAAGAAACGATTTCGTAAATCCGGATTGAGCATCCAGAAAAAAGAAAGAATTCCGTCCATGAAAGCGTGTGTCAATAGACAATAAATCCTGATATGAACGTCCGATTCCACAAGTACCTAA
>JBBIID010000284.1:0-4669 GCA_037446675.1 Paludibacter sp. | reverse complement strand
ATTCGAATTTTCGTAGCGCAACGGGTACAAAATAAACATGGTAACAAACCCACCCAGGCCTAAAACCGACACGAGAGTTGCCAGCCAACCGTTGGGTAATTCCCATTTTGCTACAATTTGGAACAGATAGAGATAAAGAATGAGCGTATACAGAGCCAGAATGGGAAACAGGATGTACAACCCCAATATTTTCAAAAATTTATCAAATTTGAATTCCGGATTGTGTTTTTCAGTTAGGTTTGGAACATTACTCAGAAAATAAACAGGAGCAAAAATGGCAAAACAAATGACCGCTAAATTTGAATAGACTTTATCCTGAATCCTTACATGAAATAACTCCTGCAACGAAAATACAGCCAAACTAATACCCAACATAAGTACCACCGAAAACACAAATGCTGTAATCAGATGTATGACCGTCGTTTTAGAGAATTTCCAAAACAGTATATCGGTGTCCTTTCGTAAAAATGAAGCAAAAAAGGCGGTGAGAATCAACGAAGCACACAGTGCAATTGATTGAAAAAAATTGACGGCTTCGAACTTAGCAGGCAGGAAATAACAATAGAGCAATAAGAGCAGAATGCCTGCGACATGAAAGACCATTCGGAAGATCTTTCTACTCTGCTCTTCCGAAAAAAGGGTTATTGCCATGCTTGCAGCAATGCCGAAAGAAAAGAAAATCCACGTGTGAGGTTGAATTTCAGCTTGTTTTTTATTTATCTGTAAGAAGAACAAAAACGCTAATCCAAGAACGAAAAAAAGTGTAAATGGAAATCTTAGAACCATTAATTGCACTTTCTCAATCCAAAACCTTAAAGAGATTTTTTTCATGACAATAACCTTTTTTCAATTGTTACTCTAAACTTCTTGAAAGAAGATATTTCTTAGAGCGAAACTTTATCGCTCAAGCGAATATCTTTCGAAGACGAACCAATCATAATATTGAACTCGCCGGGCTCAACAACAAATTTGTTCGTATTTACATCAAAGAAAGAGAAAGCTTCGTCGTCGAGCACAACGCTTACTTCTTTCGATTCACCTTTTTTCAGTTGTACCTTTTCAAATCCTTTCAGTTCCTTTTTAGGTCGTGGCACCGAAGCTTCCACGTCACCAACGTAGATTTGAGCAGCTTCAGCAGCATCTACCTTTCCAGTATTTTTAATAGTAAACGACACTTTTACTTTGTTGCCACCTAGCTTTTCAAGCTTCAAATTCGAGTAATCGAATGTTGAATATGAAAGTCCGAAACCAAATGGGAATAATGGTTCAACACCAGATCTGTCGTATCCTTTGTATCCTCCAAAAATTCCTTCGCCATATTGTACACGTTTATGTATCGCTTTGGGATCGAGCGGATAATAAAAATCATGAGCCGGATTATCTTCCAGTTTCTTTTCGATAGAAATTGGCAATTTACCGCTTGGAGATATTTTTCCTGTCAGGATTTCGGCAAGTGCCTGACCGCCCATTTGTCCCGGATACCAAGCCATAACAATTGCTTTTGCTTTGTCTTTCCATGACTCCATTTCCACGCTTCCTCCGGCGTTAAGCACTACGATCAGATTTTTACCTGTTTTCGAAAGTCGGTCAATCAAATCAAGTTGTTCTTGTGGAATTTTATATCGTCTGTCAAATCCTTCGCTTTCCAGGTTAGAATTGAACCCAACATTTACCACTATATTTTTCACCCCTTTGAGTTTTTCGTCCAGATTTTCGTCATTGAATTTAGAATATGAAAGCACTGCTCCGGCATCGCTTCCCGATTCGTAATACTCAATTACAACAGGATATTCTTTTTTTGCTTCAACAGAAACCACAATGTCGCGATTTTCCATTCCGTGATCGCTCCAGAAAGAAATCACTTCTTTTCCGTCGAAAAACATTCGGTAACCATCGTCGCAAGCAAGGCGGATTTTATATTTTCCAGTCGTTTTCGGACGGAAAACTCCTGTCCAACGTGTAGAGAAATTATCTACCGGAAATCCGGCTTTTGGGCCACCTTCGAACCAGTTAAAATTGATAGTGGTATCAATTCTTTCAAATTCCGGGTTACCGGAAAGTGTTTTATTTAAGAAATATTGTCCTTTAAATCCTTTTACTGCAGAACCTTTCGACACATAGAATTCACCGAACTGAGTCAGGTCGGCCGACAAATTAGGATCAACCATAAAGTCTACCTGATTTTTCTTCGCCACATTTTTCATTCCGTTGTACAACGAAACTGTTTTATACGGATTCACTAATCCACTTCCACCTCCGGTTGGAGCTTCGTTGGCATTAGGCCCCAACACAAGCGTTTTGCCTTTCAACGGTAGCACATTGTTTTCATTTTTAAGCAAAACAATAGCTTCCTTTGCAATTTCCAATGCGATATTTTCTGTATACGGATTGTGTTCGGGAACTGTGTTGTCCTGCTGAGGGCGGTCAAGGAATCCAAAAGCAATTAATGTTTGAAGAATATGACGCACTTTCTCATCGATTGTTTTTTCAGTAACAATTCCGTTTTTAATTGGACCAATCAGGTTTTTGTAGTTCATATTGTCACCGCCGGGCATTTCCAAATCCAATCCGCCATTAGCCGGGCCAACAGCAGAATAAACCGACACCCAGTCGGACATAAGAATTCCTTTAAAACCCCACATGTTTCTCAATACATCAATATTCAAATACTTATTTTCCGAAGCATGAACGCCGTTGATCAAATGATAACCATCCATCACAGCACCAACATTTGCTTTTTGCACTGCTTTTCGGAAAGTTGGGAGATATACCTCGTGCAGCGTACGAACATCAATATCGGAGCTGGTGTGATGACGATCGAACTCCTGATTGTTAGCCGCAAAATGTTTGATAGTTGCCATTACATGCTGATCCTGAACTCCTTTTATATATTGAACCGCTGTTTCGCTGGCCAAATAAGGATCTTCACCAAAATATTCAAAATTACGTCCACACAATGGATAACGATAAATGTTCACGCCCGGACCGAGAATTATATTCACACCGCGCGCACGGCAATCCAAACCAATACCCTCGCCCACCTTATACATCAAATCTCTGTTCCAGGTCGATGTAGTTGTGATTCCACTCGGATAAAGCGTACTCATTGTATTGTTTCTAACTCCCTGTGGTCCATCCGCCATTCTTATTTGCGGAATGCCCAAACGTGGAATTGCGCGGATAAAAAATGCGTTATATCCTCCGATATAATCTATTTTTTCTTCTAATGTCATTTGTTTGAGCAAATCTTCCGCTCTTTTTTCTACATCAGGAGTTATTTTCTGAGCAAATAAAATTCCATTCATCAAAATTATTGCAAAGAATAAAAACGTTTTTTTCATGAAATTACATTTTAGATTTTAGTAAATTAATAGCAACAAAACACTTTGTTTATCGTCAAAATAAATCAATTCCACTCAGGGAACTGGCTTGTTTTCTTATCGAGTGCAGCAATTTTTTTCATGTCAGCTTTACTCAATTTAAAATCGAAGATATTCAGATTTTCTTCCATGTAAGCTTTGTTCGAAGTCCTTGGTATCGTAACAATTCCTCTCTGAATAAGCCATCTTAATGTAACCTGAGCAGCTGTTTTGTTGTATTTTTTACCTATTTCCACCAAAACCGGATTTGTAAACAGCCCGTTGCGCCCCTGAGCAAATGGAGACCAAGCTTCTACCTGTACACCTTGTTTTGTGATCGCATCTTTCAATTCCGGTTCCTGAAAATAAGGATTTACTTCAATTTGATTGATTACGGGTTTAATTTCAGCCTTCGAAATTAAGTCGGCCAATTGAGTTGAATCAAAATTGCTCACACCGATTGCTCTGATTTTTCCTGCTTTGTAAAGTTCTTCCATGGCTTTCCACGACCCCTGCACATCGCCTCTCGGACGGTGAATCAGATAAAGATCGATATAATCCACGCCTAATTTCTTCAACGATCTTTCAAAAGCTTTTTTGGTATTTTCGTAGCCCGAATCGTCTACCCATAATTTTGTAGAGATAAATAATTTATGTCTGTCCAGTCCGCTCTTTTTAAGGCCTTTGCCAACAGCTTCTTCGTTTCCGTAAATGGTAGCTGTATCGAACAACCGATAGCCAAGTGCAACAGCCTGAGCTACACTGTTGATACCAACAGAATCGTTGAGTTCGAGAGTTCCAAAGCCAATAACCGGCATTATCACACCATTATTCAATGTAATGGTTGGTACGTTTCCAAAATCTCCTTTGCCCGGCTGAGCAAATGAAAGAACCGAAATGGCAAGAACCGCACACAAAAAGGCAATTTTTGTAATTTGATTTTTCATATTCATTTTTTATTTATTAATTGATTTTATTCGTATACCTTATTGTTATTTTTCGCATTTTGAAAATTCAAATACAAATGTATATATATTCTAAAATGCTAATAATATATAACGTTGATTTTTTACAAAAATTGTTACATTTTACAATCTTCACGAATATTTTTAGACTGATTTTCGAGTCTAAATTCAACTAATTGACAGTCAATTGTTCCTAAAATCGAATAAAAGAAATAAAATCTATAATATATGAATTATTATACATTAATACACATAGAAAGATTTACATAAAATGAAAACAGGATTCATGTTTTTGTATGAATCCTGTTTTCATCTTTACTATTTTATCAATATGGTTAAATTATA
>JBBIID010000283.1:0-4673 GCA_037446675.1 Paludibacter sp. | reverse complement strand
ATTTCCGGAGATAGATCGATGCGCTTCGTCCGAGATTATCAAATCAAAGTCGGTAGGCGAAAATAAGCGACGATACTTATTATCAAACATCAACGACTGTATAGTTGTAACCACAATGTCAGCCTTATGCCAATCAGTTTTGTTTTCTTTATAAATATAAGTTGAATAATCCGGTTTCAGATAGTTGCTGAAAGCTTTCCATGCCTGATCTTCCAACTCCAGACGATCTACTAAAAATAAAACACGCCTTGCATTTTTTGTTCTTAAAAAAAGTCGGATAACTGCTGCGGAAGTGAGTGTTTTTCCTGTACCGGTTGCCATTTCAAACAGAAAACGTTCTTTTCCTTGTTGAACTGCTTCCTGTAGTTTTTTAATAGCATTTAATTGGTAATGGCGGAGAAAACAAAGTCCATTTCTCCAAATGAAGTCCTTCTGCTGTTCCTGGGTACCTTTCCACTCTGGTTTTTGAGCATAATCAGGCATTTGCACAATGGCTATAAAGTCTTCATTTAACTCCTCATTGACAAGAGCATTTCTGTCAGGATTCCATTGCTTGAGAGCTCCAATTTCCTGTGGTGAAGGAAATTTATAAATCGATTTGGGATTTCCTCTACTTAAATCCCACAAATAATGAATTATTCCATTTGATAAAATAATAAACTGAGCGCCTACTGTCTTTGCATATTTCCGGGCTTGCTCTTTTGCGACCAAAGGGTGTAAACTCTCTTTTTTTGCTTCTAACACACAAATCGGTTTGTTTTCCGAATCGACAAGTAAAAAATCCAGCGAACCGGATTTTGTTTTTTCGAAATCATTGCCCCAGGCATCAACTTCCTGCTGATTAATTTTCACATGATTTTCGAGCAGGATATTTGCATCGCCGTCTTTCGAATTAAAGAACCGCCATCCTGCCTCTTCAAGCAGTTTATTAATCTTTATGCGTGCAAGTGCCTCGTTTTTATGCATTCAGTCAATATATGGTTATCATTTAGCGTGTAATAGTGTTTTATTATTTTTATAAATAATCACGCTAAACCTGTAACAATCCGATTGAAAAATGAAATATTTACAAATATAAAAAAATAATTTGTGTTTTGACCAGCAACTTTAACATTAACAATAAATATAACTTTAAACAAATATCAATGCTCCTTCATGGCTCTGTCCATCGTTCTTTTATCTTCTTTTTGTTTCAACGATTCGCGCTTGTCATAGGTTTTCTTTCCTCTTGCCAATCCGATTTCCAACTTTGCCAATCCTTTGTCGTTGATAAACAGTTTTATCGGAACCATGGTGTTACCTGTTTCTTTTGTTCCTCGCGATAATTTCAACAGTTCTTTCTTCGTCAGCAGCAATTTCCGGTCGCGACGAACATCATGATTGTTGTATGTGCCAAAGAAATAAGTGGCAATGTGCATATTCTTTACCCACAATTCATCATTTATAAACGTACAAAAGGTATCCACCAGACTGGCTTTTCCATCCCGAATTGATTTTATCTCGGTGCCATATAACTGAATACCTGCCACATATCGATCTAAAATTTCATAATCGAAAGTTGCGCGTTTATTTTTTATAACAACATTTGATTTCTTAAACATTCAAACAACTATTTTTTATCAGTAAAATTTTCGACTACCTTTTATATATAATACGAATCTGAGCAACAAAAGTACACATATTTTTAAATACATTCTTCAAATAAAAAACGATTATCTTAAAATGATTCATTTTCAATTGAGAACTAATTGAAACAGAGATAGGCAGTCACTTTTAACTATAAATTAATACAACATCCGAACTAAATTCGAAAATAAAAGGTTATATTTGTAGCAAGAAAGAATAACCACATTGTTCTGAGATTGGAAAACTCAACATTAAAAAATTAAACGAGAATTGTCTGGTTTTCAATGGCGGGCTGCGCCTTCGGGTATGTATTGTACACGGCAGATTACAAAGAGAACTAACACCTCAAATCCTATTTATAGGAGTTTTCTCAACTAACGACAATGTGGTTTTTCATGTACCTCCCTCAATAAAAAAGCCACATCAATCGTTTCGTTTTCACTATAGTTTGCTTACGTGAATTTGTCCTGTTTCGTATTTGACAACTTTCACTTCGGTTCCTTTTTCAACAAATCCATCTTCCGATATTGCATCGTACACTACACCTTCAACATTCACTTTTCCAGATGGTCTGAGTACAGTTGAAGCAACGCCTTTCTTTCCAACAAGTTTCGCTTCTTCCATCGAAACTCCCACATAACCTGATTCGCTATCCATTGTGGCTTCGAGAGCCATTTTACGGAATATTCCTTTCGAACCTATTTTGTTGCTTAAATAAATAATTAAAACGAAAGACAGGGTCATTCCCCCTATCACTGTTAGAAAGGCCTTTCCCAAAGCACCTGTTTCTACCGGACTAAAATCAAAATCGATATTATTTATCAAACTAAGCACCAAACCGGCAGCAATTAATACAATGCCAGATATTCCGGCAATTCCAAAACCGGGAATCACAAAAATTTCCAATGCGAGCAAGACCAGTCCTATAATAAAAATGATTATTTCCCAGTTAGCAGCGAGTCCATCCATATAAAGCGGAGCAAAATAAAGCACCGCAGCAGTAATTGCTACTCCCAATGGGAATCCGATGCCTGGCGTTTGCAATTCAAAATAAATTCCACCAATAATAAGCATGATAAGCAAACCCTGAATGACCGAACTCATCAAAAAACCTTTTATGTTATCCCATGCGCTCGGTTCAAAAGGAATTAGTTCATAGTTATCATATTTCAGCTGTTTTTCCAAAACTTCATCCACCGTTTCCGCAATTCCTTCGCAATAACCATACTTCACGGCTTCGCGAGCAGTAAAAGTCAACGTCTTTCCCGAATCGATAATATTCGGAATCACCGTTCTGTCATCCACCATTGCTTCGGCAATCAGCGGATCGCGCCTCCATTTATAAGTGGTATCATTCCCGTTTATAATCGTATCTTTTCCATGCGACTCTGCTGTAGCACGCATAGTAGCCCGCATGTACGATTGGTATTTATCCGGCATTTGCGCTCCCGTTTCATTTACAACTGTAGCAGCTCCTATGCTCCCGCCCTCACGCATAAAAATTTTATCGCAAGCAATAGCAATCAACGCTCCTGCCGAGGCAGCATTATTATCTACAAAAACATAAACAGGCAATTTGCTATTGATAATTTTTGTCCGAATGGAATCGGCATACACCACCTCGCCACCATATGTATTCATATGTATTAATATAGCGTCGGCTTTTATGGAGTTTGCTTCAGAAAATCCTTTTTGCACATAGATCCAGGTTGTGCTTCCAATTTCTTTTTTCAAATCGATGGAAAAAACTTTTTTTTGCGCATTTTCGGCTCCAAAAACCATAAAACTTACACTTGTAATGATTACAAATATTAAAAGATTATAAAATTTGAACATTTCGTTAATATTTTTCTTCAAATATACGAAAGAATAAAAAATAATAATTACATTTGTATCGAAAATCTAGAACAAATATTTTTTCGAAGAGTTCTTTATTATTTACAGCCTTCAGTATAGACAACTGACAATCATCAATTTATCCTTTAACAAGGGTAATATTCAAGAAACGATTCGTTTTAGATGGAGAAGACAACGAATGTAGTGGTTTCACTTCCCCTATGTTTAATTTATTCACACACAAAACATGAAAAGTATGAAAAACGTTCAATTTGAAAATGATTTAGTTGCGTTACAAAGTAACATGAGAAATTTCGCGTTCTCCCTCACATTAAACAAAGATGATGCAGAGGATTTGTTGCAGGATACAACCCTTAAGGTGTTGGATAACCAAGAAAAATTTACAAACAATGTCAATTTTAAAGGTTGGGTACTTACAATAATGAAGAACATCTTCATTAACAACTATCGTAAAATTGTTCGTAATCAAACCGTTGTTGACAAGACCGAAGATTTACATCACCTTAATTTACCACAAAATTCAGGATTTGACAGTCCGGAAGGTTCTTACGCCATTGGCGAAATTTCAAACAGTATCGCTTCTTTTGCAGACGAGTATCGGATTCCGTTCTCAATGCACATACAAGGATTCAAGTACGAAGAAATTGCTCAAACAATGAATTTACCAATCGGCACTGTAAAAAGCCGTATATTTTTGGCAAGAAAAAGACTTCAGGATCAACTCAAAGATTATCGTTATTAAATAGATAAAGTTTTAAATTTCAACATAAAGCCGGAGTGAATGTTACTTCGGCTTTTTTTAAATTTATATCAATTGAAACTATGAATACCGCTATTGTCATGCTAGGCAGCAACCTCGATCCGGAATTCAATCTGGAATTGGCAAAGGAAAAACTATCAGATTACTTTGACATTACAAAGCAAAGTAATATACTGGTAAACAAGCCTGTTGGCAATAAATACAAAAATAACTTTCATAATCAGGCTCTCAAATTGCTATCTGTTGAAACTGCCGAAGAAACAAGATATATTTTTAAAGAAATAGAAAGGGAAATGGGAAGAACTCCGGAAAGCAAGAAAAATGGAGAAGTTCCTATCGATATTGATCTGACTTTCTGGAACGACACTCAGGTAGATACCGATTATAACCATTTCGATTTCGTAACGAAATGTGTCGACGAAATACGCTG